>JAANWX010000058.1 GCA_018263575.1 Chloroflexota bacterium
CGTTTCCGCTTTTTCGCGTCAGTAGTGGCCACCACGCTGTACATCTGCAAATTGGAGGAGGTGGAGGCCCGCTGCCCGGCAGCAACGATATCCTCCACCATCTCACGGGAGACGGATTTAGGCTGGTAGTCGCGAACGGAACCATGCTGATGAATTTGCTCAATGGTGGGGGTGGTCATTTCTGCTCCTTACTCAAAGTCATTAAGTTAAGGATGATGTCATTTCGAACGAAGTGAGAAATCTTTCCGTCGCAAGTAAATGGTAGACTGAAACTAAGATTTCTCCTAATTCAGCCTGTATTTGGCTGAAACATCGGCGGCAATCGTGCCGAAACCTCGTCGAAATGACATGATTAGTTGCCTAACTTAACGACATCGCCTCCTTAGTTTTTTAGTGAATATCAGCCGCGTTTTCCGCCCTGAAGCTCGTCTTGTAATTTCTCAAGGGCGTCCCATTCTTCTGTGGCGGCTAATTGTGCCTGCTCCGCCCAAGTTGATGGATTACCCAAGCGGAGACCTGCTTCTTGCAGAATGGCTTTTAGCGGTAATTGCTCAAAATGGTAGTGGTCTGTAGTCGAGATTTTCGCGAAGCCACACGGTGTTGCCCACAGGGCATGCACAGCACACCCATTTGGTGTACCCGAAGGGGTACCATCTCGCGCCCACGGGGTCACGTTGTGCGCCTGGCCACAGGCCCGCACGGCGCGGCGTAGAAACCCCGGCTACACCACCAGCATATTGAGCAGGCACTTTTAGCGCTTCTAACTCGGTGCCAGCAAGTTGCGCAAAAGTGGTTATTCCCGCAGCAGTGAATAAATGTATCATCCAATTTTATCCCCAGCGCGGATATTGTTCCGGAGATTCTCCTTTTTCTTCAAGAAGCGTGTCCTCAGAAATATCCATGTCAGGGTCAACTTTTTCCAATTTTACCTCAAATTTCCAATCATCCCCAAAATCGAACCAGTAAATCATAATTTGCCCAGGCTGAAGAGGGACATCACCGATTTGAACTTCGTCAGCGCTAGGCCCTCTATCCATGTATGGGTGACAAATTTCATTGGTAGTTCCAAGATTATTTTTATAGGAGAACTGGTACAAATGATCATGATCAAATTCCACAGATTCGAGAATAGCGCTAGCTAAGATACTCATTGGTTGTTCTGCGGGGATAGCAATCCTCCGCCATATTTTTCCCAAAGATACCTTGAACACATGAGCGCCTTCACGAAATGTCCATTTTTCAACCTCTCCGAGGTGGTTTACCCATTCGGGAAAATACGGGGCGCAACCGGGTTGAAATATTCCAAATGAATCCCTTTCTTCTCCCGAGTAGGGAAGGATAATCTCTATGTTTTCAGCAATTATGTGCGCCAATAACATAAAAAGCGCCTTGCCAAATGGCGTGAAATAAATTCGCTCAATTTGCCAGCCTTCCCCTTTAATGGGGGGCGCGCTTTTCACGTCGATGATCCCAAACAAACGCAACAAGCCCAGATTATATTTTTCGATAAAGAAATGGTCCTCAAATCTCTCGCCCGAAACACCCTCTGCTGGGATTTGGGTGAGAAAATACATTGAAGTAGACAAATGTCTAGGAAAGTCTCCAATTATGTGCCGCTCTCCAAGAATATCAGGATATCCGCGCAGCAGCCAGGTTTCTAAAAGCGAAAAATAGCGCTCTGTGGGATTGAAGGCGTCCCAAGTTGCTTTCATATCTTTGTTAATGCGCAAATATGACTTGCTCCCTGCCGCCTCAAGATGGGTCAGCCCAGACGCTCGAAGCAGGAGGTATAGCCCCCAAATGGGAGGGAAGGATCTTGGCTGCGGCCGCGTCAGCCCGTGCTCAATGGTATTTTCCAAGAGAGCGTTAAGTTCGGGCAAGAGAGAGTAAGGTAAATTTCCTTTCTTGGTGATTCTTAAGCCCTCTTCCTGGATATAGGTCAAGAAAGCCTCGAAGTCTTTTAATATCGTTCCGGGTCCGCTATTAGGGTCAATCGTCGTATTTTCTAAAATTTGCTTGTGCTGGGCCGTAAATTCTAACTCGTTAAATGCGTAAAACATGTTGTCTCCTTATAAAGCGTCCTCAACCCAGGTGATCTTCGCCTCGGGTAAGTTCTCTTTTCGCCAGGCGACGCACCCCTCAGCGAGTTCTTGCGCTTGTTGGTAATAATCGGGTTCCTTACGGCGCCGGCGCTCATAGGCCACATATGGCCCCAACTTAGCCCAGGCTTTCACGATCATGGGATTCATCCAGGGCATGATCACTTCATCGGGTATCCAATTTCCTTGCGCCAAAAACGCTACCCGGTCAAGAGAGTTTAAAACCGTCTTGATGTAGCCCTTATCTTCCTCCGACAAGGACGAGAAATCTTTTTCAGGCGCAGGGTCATCCGGCAAATTTTGGAAAACCCAGCGCCGGGCAGCGATGCTTTCTTTGGAGTTGAGTTCTTCGAATAAGCGATCCGTAATTTCAAGATGACGCAGGGCGGCTTGTTCGTTCAACTCCCGGTACGCCAAATACCCGCCTCCCAGGAGGGCGGCCGCTGTCACTGCCCCGGAGAAGGCTTCCACCATGTTCAAGTACTGGGCTGGAAGTCCTACCAAACGCAAAAATAAATAGAGAAAAAGCAAGCCAAATAGCCAAACAATAAGGCCCGCGATTGTGATTAAAATTGTTTTGAGCAAATCTTGGGTTTCTTCGCTTAGGGAGTTCATAATTCCTTCCTCGTAACCATTCCTTTATGTAGGACGAATTGGTAATTCGTCTGTCGAGATGCCATCTCGACCTACATTTTCTAGGCGAATTGGTAATTCGCCTAGGCAAGGTGTAACTTTGCACCGAGATTACCATCTCGACCTACATTTTTGGGGAGGGTAGTGGATCATTCCCTTCCCTAACACTCACTATACCCACACGAATAACACTTGCGGCAGCCTTCTTCGTTGACCAGGGTCGCTTGGCCACAATCGGGGCAAAGATCGCCAATTTTGATGTCTGCACCTCGCGGCTTTTCTAAAGTCTCCGAACTATGATCGGGGGTGGAGAAGTCGGCGAAAGCGGGCCTATCCGCTGTATTATTTAAATACTCCCTTAGCACTTGAGCAACACCGTCTGGTAAAGAATGTACCCGGTTCGAGCCAAACCCCATCGGCCGCCTTCCCCCAATGCCCAAAAGCTGTCTGACGATCTCTCCCATCCGTTCGCGGGGAGAGATGGGCGAAGAAAGCCGCAAGATATACGACAAAGAGCGCCCAATGGCTTCAGAAACAGCCGCCGTATCAGAACCAGCTTTGGCGGTATTGACGAAAACCTCAAAAGGCTGGCGGTTGCCGTTTTCGTTGATGGTCACAAAAGTCTTTCCCAAGGGCGTCTCGATGTTGTAAGTTGAACCCATCAGCCGCTGGGGACGAGGTTTTTTGCTTTCGTTCCAGATGCGCACTTCTTCCTCATCTTTTGTAGGGGCATCCGCATTCGTCTCTAAAACAACTTTTTCACGCGAGCCGGTCACATAGACCGTAAGTCCCTTGCAGCCTAATTCCCAGGCTTTTTGATAGGCCTCGGCCACATCCTCAGGTTGGGCCCCAGCGGGGAAATTGATGGTCTTAGAAATGCTGTTATCGACAAAAGCCTGTAAAGCAGCCTGGGTGCGAACATGCTCCTCGGCGGTGATGTCTTGGGCAACCACAAAGGTCTCACGCATCTCAGCGGGGAGGTCTTCGATGCCCTGGCAAGTTCCACGCTCTACCACTTGCTCCACGATCGTCTGGCGGGTCTCCTCTTCTAGGCCGGACTCTACCAAGGCAGCTTCGAAAAGGGGGCTGGTATAGGTTAGCTGGAGGTCTTGGCCGTTATCTTCCACGTGACGGGTGTAGGCCAGGGCAAAGACAGGTTCACATCCATACCCTTCACAACCAGAGACCGTGCCCGTCGTTCCGGTGGGGGCAATGGTGGTTTGGGCGGCGTTGCGGATGCCGTGCTCGGCAATGCCCCGGGTGATCGTGTCCCAGTCCAGGTGGGGGCGTCCCCAATCGCTCCGGTGGGGGAGGAGGGGGACGGGGGCCGGCCAGGTCACCGTTTGGGGATCGTAAACGCTCCCCCGGATGGCGGGGAAGGCCCCACGATCCCCCGCCAGTTTGACGCTAGTGAGCATGGTGTGGTACCGGACGAATTCCATCACCTGGGAGGCGAACTCTTGCCCGGCCTCCGACCCGTATCCCACCCCCACCCGGAACATGAGGTCACCCAAGCCCATGATGCCTAAACCAATCCGCCTGGCCTGGTGGGCCGATTCCTCCAATTTTGGAACAGCCGGAACGTAAGCGTTGGCGTCCACCACATCATCCAGAAAATAGGTCGCCAGCTCTACGCTTTTTTGTAATTTCTCCCAATCGACGTTTCCATCCTCCGTGGCGTGCTGGGCCAGGTTGACGGAGCCTAAGCAGCAATTCTCATAGGGGCCTAGGAACTGCTCTCCGCAATTATGCACAACCAAACCATTGGCCACAAAGGAATGTGTGTCTGGCTGTTGTAAATCGTAGACCATTTCTTTGCCATCTGGCTCCACCTCTAACACAGTTGCAGTGAATGTTTCTTGATAAGGGCCGCGAACCATGCGATTGAGATAATCCACAACTTGATCTTGTTTAGTTTGGGTTAGAAACCCAATTTCATTGGTAAAACTAATTAAATTGGTTTTGCTGATCGCTAGATCATGTTGTGCCAAGCAATAATATTCTTTTACGCCCCCTTTTCCGTCAGGTAACATCCGAAAACCTGCTGAACGCCTTTCCTCGTAAATTTTGCTCGCTATACCAAAATTAAGCAATAATTTTTGAACATTTTTCAACAACGGTAAATGACTAGAACTCAAGCGTACAGAACAACCCTTATTTCCCCCATCGTTGACTTGCCCATCAGCGGTAAACAATGCTTGTAAAAATCCGCGCTGGATTTCCTCACTTCCTGAGAAAACTGCTTCTGGGACAATGAGTTTATCTTCTGTCAGACCATAACTTTCAGCCCATGTCCTTAACCGTGCAGAAGAAACACGCGCCTCATTGCGTTCGACGATATTTACAATACCAACAGGATAATGGCGGCTTTGCTGTTCTGGCCTATCCACCAAATCTGTGACTATCTCTGAAAAAGCAGGTGCAAGTTCACTTTTTTCATCGCCAAAGAAAGATAAAACAGCACGCACAATATTAATTGTACCATCGCCTACCAACCAACCTAAAACACGCCCTTCTTCCAGTGTTCCCTCATCCCCAAAACCACCTCTACGGTTGAAAATATGAACTTTGTCATTAGGTTTTAAATGCTGTGCTTCAATCCATCCATGCTCCGTCATTACCTGGTGATCTGCTGTTAACCTTAGCTCATAACCCTCGCGCAGCGTCAAACGATAAACATCCTTGATCCCTGTTTCAACAACAGCCGTTGAGGGTAACAGTGTATCCTTCCCAAAACGGCCATCGGTCGCTACCCGCAAAGGCACGCCTTTTTTAGCAAGATCAACTGCCCGTTGTAAACCATTTTCTGTATAGATAAGCGTTTCACCAGTTACGCAAGGATTCGTAGCCTTTAACCTATAAAGATGCGGGACCGGATTATCGCGATTAGCGGTATCCAAGAACAAGACGCCCGGCTCACCGTTGTGGTGAGCTTGTTCCACGATTTTTTGGAACAGCTCGCGGGCGGGGAGGGTTTTGTAGACCACGATGGGAATTCCAGCTTCTTCCGCTTCTTCTAATGTGCCATGAAACCCTCGGTAAGTGGGGTCTTTCACATCCGGGAAACGCAATTCCCACACATCATCATTTTCAACCGCTTCCATGAAGGCGTCGGTGATTCCTATGGAAATGTTGAAATTGGTGATGGCGTTCTCGCTGGTTTTGCAGGCGATGAAGTCCTCTATGTCGGGGTGGTCAACGCGCAGGACGGCCATATTGGCTCCACGACGAGTATTATGAGTCACTATCCCATTGGCAAGATAAGTATGGTTATCATCTACCTCAAGGTCAAGGGTCAAAGCAGGTTCAACTTCTTCAACCGTGTTAACCTCAAGAAACCATTGTGATTCCACGGGAAGAGCGTTATCAGCGAAGTCTCGATACTGGTTTTCTAGTTGTCTGTATGCCGAAAGCGTCAGATGTCGGTTCCCACGTAAGTAACGCAAAAGTCTTTTTCGTAAAGTTGGTTCGGTAGAGCGAAAATTCTTCCCAGTTCCACGTCCTTTAGAATCAATTTGAGGGAGGGTAATAGCATCCAAAACAGGCTGAATCCACCATTTTGGCTGGGGTAAAATATAGCTTTTCTCTCGGGAGAAATCGGGTTGATGTGTGTAGCAAACCATAAAACGGCTGCCTTCATCACATCCGATGTGTTGCTGCCAGACATCTAAAGCCATGTGAGAACGCAGGCGTACAAGCCACTGAGGGTGTTCCCCAAGACGTTCACTTTCGGCGTGTTGACGAATGGAGACTGGCGCTCCCAACCCAATGAGCAGCATAGCCACTTCTTCCGCTAACCGATAGGAGGTCGTATTCAACTGAGGATAATTATGTGAGAGTGCGCCATCGGCCTCGAACAATCCGCGCAAATACGCTCCTACGATGTTTGGAGGGCTTTGACGAATCAGGCGGGGAACAAAAACATTTGTGCTGCTTGGTTTTTCTAATCCATTGATGAGCAAGAAATCTTTGATTGCCCTGTTATCTATTACCAAAGTGATTGAATCATCATTGTCTTTTTGTTGATGATGAAAACGCACACCGGGAAAAAGTTCCTCAAGAATTTTGGGTAACTCTTCCATCAAATACGAATCATGGCTGATACTAAATCCAATTCGATGATCATCATCCGAGCTTGCCACAAACCCATCTCCGGCAAGGTAGCCGAGCAGAAAAGCTAATGTTTCATCTAGAACAGAGGGGAAGGCCGGCATAACTTGATTGCCATGTTGGCGTGTTGGTTTCCGTAAAGCCTGTAATTTACCCTTGTGCTGGCCTAAAATCGTCAAGATCGAATCGCCGGGTCGCAATTCGCTCAATGGTCGCCAAGCAGGGCCTTCTTTGCTCATCACTTTGACTTTGTGGTCAGGGGTTCCGCTTAAAGTGATGCCCTGGCGCGTTGAGACTTGTAAGACAGCATCTACCCCATTGTTGTATCCTCTAGGGGAGAATCGAGCGCCTTCATCTGTCGGGACAGATAGGTTATGTTCTTGCCATCCGGGAATTTTTGGGTCTACTATTTCATCTAAATACAAAAGCCCGCTACCGGTAAAAACCAATGTCTCTGGGACAAGACAACCTCCCTGGGCGATTTCCCCAAAGGCCTGGTCATACACGTGGAGGAAGCCTACAGGGCCGGTGGCGTGCCCAGCGGAGGTTTTGATGAGGTCGCCCCGGGGCCGAAGCTGGGAGAAGGAAAACCCATTTCCGCCCCCTGTTTGCTGGATGAGGGCCGCGTTGCGCAAGGTCTGGAAGATGCCATCCTCCCGGCGGCCCATATCGTCGGTGAGGGGGAGAACGAAACAAGCCGCTAATTGGCCCAAAGGTGTGCCCGCTCCGGTGAAGGTAGGGGAGTTGGGCAAGAAGCGTTTCGAGGCTAAGAGGTCGTAGAAATGTGCCGCTTTCTCGTGAACATTTTCTCCCCATTTCTCTTCCTCTTTGGCGATGTGGTAAGCTACCCGCCAAAAAGTGTCCTCGACTTCTTCGATTGGCTCTCCATCATCATTACGACGTAAATAACGCCGTTTGAAGACCTGGTAAGCGTTGTCCGAAAGCTTGACTTTCTTAACGCCTTCAGGGAGGGGAGGGGTTGTGTATTTCTCGTTGTTGTCCACCATGTGCTGCTCCTGTTCAACTTATGGTAAGCGTTCAACTCTGCCCTCACCTCAATCCTTGCCAAGGCACAGCCTGCGGGCTCGCTCTACGGTGTACAGCCCATAGGCTAGTGCGTGCCGTAGGCAACACCGTAGATCCTGAGCCTACCCTGGCTAGCGGAGAGGTTTTCAGTGTTTCCACCGGGTTCTGGCGATCCCGGTGGAGCAGATTAACCACGCGGGAACTTCCGCCGAACTGTACTAGGGTGAGGGGAGTGACCGGTTACAATGATCGAGACGGAAACGTTTTCCGCTGGGCTAACACCAAATGCAATTGCCCCACCACTGCACCTGCTCAACAAGCATACAGGTAGGGGGTAACGGATTATTTACCCGTACATCTAGGGGTGAGGGGTATGATTCTAGCACACGGGCACTAATTCCGCAAGCGTTGAAGGAGTATTTGAATCTTAATATTTTCAAGCCGTTTGAATTCTTTAAGATTCCCCCATTGAAACTTGCCCGGGTCTCTGAGTTTCTCTACTTCAGACCCAAAGACCCTGGCGGTGATTCAACTTGATTTTCCAGGATGTGAATATTCAGCCCTTCTTTTCTTCATCAAAGGGTTCGAAACCTTTACCCACCACGCCTTTGGCTGGGCTAACGATGACGAATGCTTCCGGGTCTATTTCGTGAACAAGGGATTTTAGATAGGATGTCTCCGTATGCGTGATAGCACACATTAACAAGGACCGGTTTTCTCCTGTGTACATGCCGGTGGCTTCTATCCCCGTTACTCCCCGGTGCATGTTTGCTAATATGGCATCCGAGACGGCTTCAGGATGAGAGGTAACGATGTAGATCAGTAATTGTTGACGACTGCCTTTGGGTCGAAACCACGGCAAAATACCTCCCAGGCGGGGTGTTTCTCTCTCTGGCGGATCACACTCCTCCTCGGGGAGATCGCTGAACTGGGGAAGAACCTCTCCCGAAGCATCGTGCAAACGGATGGTTGCCAGTCCAAGCAATAGCAAAAGGCCCAATAAACTTCCTACGATTCCCATCACGACTGCTCCGGGAACTCCCCCCAATGTGGCGCGGTTGAGAATATATCTCCAAGAGGCGGCTTTGACGGGATGGAGCCAAAGTTTTGTCATCCAGGAAATGGTGAGGATGATGTAAATCCACAGGTAATTGCGCCGGAAACGTCGCCCCAGGGCTTCCCACATGGAAATGGGATAATCGGGTTGAAGCAGATTATCAGCCAGATTTTCGGCCCAGTCCCAGGCGGGTCGGAAAGGAGGGACAAGCATACCAGCGAAAAAATCGGTTTCCATGAGGCGGATGCGTGAACTCCATAGTTCATAATATCGGTAACGCCGGGCTTCAATAAAAAGGAAAAGAGTGACTAGAAGTATATTGAGGAGGATGACGCTGTGGTGGCCTCTCGTCTGGCTAAAAGCCACGGAGATGGTTGCCCCGGTGGTGATAACGGCCCAATTGGTGGTGGCATCCAGGCGTTGGCGCCAGGCGTTCGCACGGGTGACTTCGCCTCGGTAAAGGTGGACCATGGCTGTGTTGAATTCTGCGGGCTGGATGCGGTATCCTCGATAGGTCCAGACGGGTTCTTTGTTTTCCTCGTGATTATCGTTGGTCTTGGGTTCGTTCTCTAAGGGAGGGGATTCTTTTTTAGGCATGATTTACTTGTTGATACAGTAATAAGTTTGCAGGAAAAAGTTGTGGTCAGATAAATCAGACCATTCAGACTACTCAGACTACTCAGACTATTAAGACCACTAAGACCACTAAGACTATTTCGACCACGCCGACCACTACCCAGAAATTTTACGATTGGCGATGACCAAGAGAGGGTAGAGATAGGGTAAGGCTTTTTCTGCCAGGACGATCGAATCGCCCATACTCTCCATGAAGGAGAGTGAGGCAAATAGGCGTTGTAAGGTTGATGGTGAGGGGTCATCGGCTGTGATTTGGGCCTTTAGATCTCGGATATTTCTTTTGTAGGAGGTTAGTTTATAGGCAGAGATTTCCGGTTCGATGGCCTCTAGCAGTTGATTGGTGAGCACTTCTAGTGTTTCTGCTAACAAGCTTTTGTCGTTCACGATGTGGTGGATTTCGGAGAGGTTAGCAAACCACACGGCCTGGATTTTTCCGATGTTGATTTCACCGAGCATGACCTCGAGGCTATCTGGGGCAGTTTCCGGCTCTTCCGGCATGGCAAAGACAAAGTTGTTTTCTACCGCTTGGTATCCGGCCCGGGTGATGGTGAAAATGCGATTTCCCTGACTGCTATAACGGTTGTAGGTAAATTCCATTAATCCGGCCTCGCCCAGAGCCTCCATATCCCAAATGAAGTTGCGCCCAAATTTTTTATCAATACCTTCAATGGAATAACTGTTGGAGCTGATCTCAGGGATGATGGGCTCGGTTATTTTCTTGGCCTTGATATTCTTTACCAAAAGCTTCAATAATTGTTTTTGTTCCTTAGTAATATCGTAGCTGGTCATAGTTCCCTCTCTAAAATAGCAGGCAAAGCCACAGGAGTGTTTACTCCATCATATCACATCAACGATCTTAGATCGTGATTAATTTTTCGCCTTCCTTGAGGACCTGGGTGAGTGGTGTGCCCCAATACTTGACCTCGACGCCCAATGTATCTAAAAGGTCACTAACGCCCACTTGATCGGCACAGGCTTTACAAGCAGTTACGTGAATACCGGCTTCGAGCGCTTTTTGGACATACTCTTGAATTTCGGTATCTGCGCCAACTAATTTGGCGGAACTTCCCCAAATAATGAGGGTTAGCTTTTCCCACCAACCCTGGGCTCGCGAGTTGATGGCATACATAAAAACCATTTTTTTGGCCGTAATAGGGTCACCGCTTGTCCAGAGGATGTAAAGATGATTCTTCGCGTTCATTTGTGTTTCTCCTTAGGGCTGAAAGCTAAATAACCTGCCCATTTTTTGTGATTTGCTCGTCCGCTTTCAGCTTGATTTGTTCAAGTAATTTAATTCTCATTCCTTAGGAAAATGAGATAGAGGTTCCAGAGAATGCACAGGCTACGAAAAAGCCAAAGGAGCCAGGTGTTCCTTATGCCCAAATAACATCTTTTTCCACAGTGGGATGGGATGCTCCATCCAAGGAGTAGATGTCAGTTTGGATCGTGATCTGCTGGGGGAGATCCTCCTTGCCCGTTGCCGGGTCCCACTGGATGCTCAGTTCGCCCACGAAGACCGAGGTCTGGTAAATGACCAAGTTCTCTGCAAAGGGCACTTGAAGTAGAAAGTCACCGTTCTTGGGAGATTTCTCCCCCGTTACGGAACGCAAGGCATTTTCCGGCTTGGAAGCGGAAGTATACGCGAATTTCCAGGTCTTGGGTGGAGGATTGGAGGAAAGGCGGAAAACGGCCTGGAGGCGGCATCCTGCTTTGGGCTGCTGGTTCTCCAGATAAAGGGGGCAGGCGATGGATGGGCCGCGCCCGCCGGTAGTCCCCGCCAGGGTTTCCTCCTCCGGCCCTCCCAGGCGAACGTGAACTTCGGGTCTCACCGTCAGGGCAGTAAGGGAATGGGATGCCGCATAAATCCCCCATCCCAGTGCCCCGGCAATGAGAATAGTGATCATCAAATCCAGGAGGAGAATGGCTGTCTCCAGGCGCATGTGGCCCAAGACGACGAGGACGATAGCGAGTAAGCAAGTCAGGATGAGGAGTGAAACGGCTGCCGCAGCGGCCAGAAGATAAGCGTTTTTTTGATTCATAGAGGGATGGTAGCGAAGTAAACGGGTATCTAAATGCAGCTTATGTATTATATCGCAAAATACATTTTATGATTGTTTCTCGCATTCCCATTGGCAAAATCAGTCTTTCCGTTTATGATAGGCAAACTATCAAATGGATACTGTGAATCTCCCCATCCACAAAGCGGGGATTTTTAGCCAAGCAGGGAAGAGGAAAGCCGAATGCGTTCAAGAGGGAAATTTAAGATCATAAATAAAGACAGACAGTTGGTGATTTTGGTTTTATTGTCCTTAACCGTTCTTGCCATTTTCAGCAGCGCTTGTTCTCTTAGCTCTTCGAGGGAAATAAATATAAACGGTGAAACTAAGTCAGCAGATTTGTCAGAATCATTATCAACGATGACGCCTACAACACAACCTGCCGTGGCTGACCTGCCCACAGAAACGCCGATAGCAACTTTGACATCTACGCCAACGAAAATCCCTCCCCCGAAAAGATGCAACACGCCAATGAGCCTCATGCTTCACTCTGATTTTGGGGCTGAGCGCATGGAAGCGTTGGCAGGAGTCATTGAAGAAAATAACTTGATAACGATCACCTATCGGGATTTATATGGGGAGTATTTCTTTCAGGGGGAATGCCCTCCAAAAGAGGCTCTTTTAGTGTCGTTGGATGATCCGAAACCCAATGATTTGCTCCCTGTTTTTAGAGATATGATACAAGTTTTCATAGAGCATGACATGGTTCTCACGGTAGGCGTCATTACGCGGGAGCCACATGATCCTGAAGTCTGGGAATACTTGAACGCTATCCAAGAGCAGGGGTTTGACTTAGCCAGCCATACTGTCAATCATGCAGACTTATTAACTTTGGACGAGGATGAAATTCAATTCGAACTTGAGGAATCCTATACTCATATTTGTGATCATACTGAGGAATGTCCCCTTATCTTAATTCTTCCCATGGGGAATGGGAGCGAAGATGATGACGTTTTGCGAATAGCAAAAGAAGTGGGCTATTTAGGCATCGTGAGTGTCTCCAAGGGAGAAATCTACTTTGGAGATTCGATTCCCCACATTTTCAAGAGGGGTTTCCCAGATATGGAATCACAGGACGAGACATTAGTTAACTTAAGGCTCGTTTTTCAGAACTGGTAGCGCTTGACATAAAATCAAAAAGCCGCCCGAGGGCGGCTTTTTGGCTTCTAAGCATTTGGTACCTTTTGGATTCTCCGCTGCTTGAACCCACATCTTGAGAATAGAAAAATCTAGATAACGACTTTATTAATAAACAAAGGAGACTGCGATGCAGTCATTCTCATTTCATGGATACAAAAGGGAGAATGTTGGGAAAGACTTAGATAATACTGATAACATCGCTAAATACCTACCAAGGTTTTCTCCAAACAAGGCCAGAATCATGACCGAGAAGAGGGCAATTAAGACGAGAATAAATGCATATTCCACGATTCCTTGCCCGTTTTCCTCCCATACAGCGAACATAGCTATCACCTCCTTTACAGGAAATTTATTCGTGCACGGAATTACGTTAACGTGACCGGCAGCTTGTTGATCAGATAAGGGAGGACTCTCTGATAGCAACGTTCAAAATGGATTTCACCGCAAGATGCCGCCACATTACAACTCAATTACTTTTATTATAGCATCTTTTTTGAAAGTCAAAACATTTTCTTCCTTAAAATTAAAAAACCGCCTAACGGCGGCTTTTCTAGTGCGCTGGGCGGGAATCGAACCCGCACGGCAATAATGCCATATGGCCCTCAACCATACCTGTCTGCCAGTTCCAGCACCAGCGCATTATTAACTTATCCGCTCGAGAGCATGAGCATTTAACGAAAGCAATTCTTGTCTTATTGCTCAAAGGGGATCGCCAGATCCCCGGATTCCGCCCCCGCTGGATCTGGCGATCCAGCTCGAGCGTTAGGAAGGAATGATGCTAAGTTTAAAGGCTTTGCCCTAAACGATGCCCTACGAAGCTCAACCGAGCAGTGGTATTATAATCTGCTAGAAAGGATTGTCAAGTAGTCTAACAAATGAAGGAGAGAAAAGATGCGTATTGTACTAGATGCTATGGGGAGCGATACTTATCCCCATCCCGAAGTTCAGGCGGCTTTCGAAGCCAGCAAACGTTTTGAAATAGATATTCTGCTCGTCGGTCAGGAGGAGAAGCTCGAACCCCTCATGGCGGAGCAGGAACCAAATTCTAGGGTGCACCTTGTCCATGCCCCTGAGGTGCTCGAGATGACGGATAAGCCGGCCCGTACCGCTCGCCGTAAATCCGATAATTCTATGGCTGTGGGGATGGATTTGGTCAAGTCCGGGGAGGGGGACGCTTTTGTCACCGCCGGCAACACCGGGGGAGCGATGGTGAACGCCCTCTTCCGGCTGGGGCGCATCCGAGGCGTGAAGCGCCCGGCCCTGACCGCCATCCTCCCCACCCGAACCGGCCACGCCGCCGTCCTCGACATTGGCGCCAACGCGGACTGCAAACCCCTTTACCTTCTCCAGTTTGGGATGATGGGCGTGCTCTACGTTGAGCAAGTGCTGGGCATAGAGAACCCGCGCGTGGGATTGCTCTCCAATGGCGAAGAAAAGGGCAAGGGCAACCAGCTTGTCAAAGATACTTATCCCCTTTTCGAGGAAAGCTCATTGAATTTTTTCGGCAATGCGGAACCCAAAGAACTCTTTGGCGGCGAGGTGGACGTAGCTGTAACGGACGGCTTTACAGGGAATGTGCTTGTTAAGTCCAGCGAGTCGGTGGCGGAATTGCTGCTGGATGTTTTGAAAGACGAACTAACCGACACCCTGCGCACCAAAATTGGAGCCGCTTTGGCCATGCCCGCTTTTAAAAACGTAAAACAACTCCTTGACCCCCGTGAGTTTGGAGCAGCGCCTTTGCTAGGCATCGATGGCCTGGTCTTTGTGGGCCATGGACGCTCAGACGCACTAGCCCTGGTCAACGCGATCCGAATTGCCAAACAGGCCGTGGAAGCTGATTTGCTAGCCGAGTTGAAAGGGGCTATTCAGGAGCAGCTGAAGAAGGATTGAGGTTGGAGATTGGAGGTTGGATATTAGATATTCGGCCATCGAATATAATTCGAGGCTGGCCTGCAAAATCCACCTGCGTGGATTGGACATCTAGCCGACACAGGTCGGTTTTGTACTAAAAGGGAATTAACCATGAAGATTATCACGAACGAAAAACTTATCAAACGTAATGCAACTATAGGCAAGTATTCGGGGTTTTTATCCCTGCTCATTTTAGGAGGCGGGTTATATGTCAGCTTCCAGCATCCGGAGCTGGTCTGGTTATCTCTCACGGCCTTGATTTTAGGCTTTATCATCTCCCAAATGAGCATGTACTATGTCAATCGCTGGGGACGTTCTCCGCGCCCTGATGAGGCCCTCGACGCGGCCCTGAAAGGCTTAGATGACCGATACGCGATTTATCACTATACGGCGCCTGCTTCTCATCTCCTGGTTGGCCCGGCCGGGGTGTGGGCCTTGCTCCCCTACCATCACAAGGGGAAAATTACCTACAATGAGAAGAAAGAACGCTGGAAGCGAGAGGGCGGAAACCTGTATATGCGCATTTTCGCCCAGGATAGCATTGGTCGTCCCTCAAAGGAAATTGACTTGGAAAGACAGGATGTTCAGAAAGCCTTGAGCGAAATCCCAGATTTCGAAGTTCCCCCTATTCGGGCGGCTTTGATTTTTACGAGCGAGGAAGCTGAGGTAGAGGCTGAGGATGCGCCTTCTCCAACCCTCCATGCCCTTCAGCTCAAAAAATTTATCCGCAAAAGAGCTAAGAGCAGCGAAGCCCTCTCGATGGTGGATGTGAGGACGATACAAGATCATTTGGGGATGTGAGGTGCGAGGTGCATGTTAGCCCGCAGTTCACTCGCGGGCTTGTGGGCAAGTGTGCAAGTATGCACGTAGCAAGTATGCAAGTGGCAAGTATGCAAGGATGCAAGTAGCATATGGTGGTATAAATCCTTCAAGGGTTAGTATTTGTACTCAAGGTACGCTGCACTCTTGTTTTTTGGAGTGCGTACCCAGAGGGCATAATAATTGCACCTTATCCGCCCAAGAACTCTTCCAACGCCTCGCGGCTAATGCGGTATGCGCTGCCGAGTTTGCGCCCTTTCAGGTCACCGGCTTCAATGGCGGCGACAATGTCTTCTGGCGAGACGCGCAAGACCTGAGCAGCCTCCGCGGGGGTCATGATGTCGGGAATGCCGCCGCTTTCACCTTTTCCACCAGATTGAGCTTGGTTCCCCGTCATGCCCTGGAGGGATTGCCCAAGCACGTTCCCAATCCCCATACCCGCCCCAATGCCGGCGGTGAGGCCCGCTCCCCCGCTGGGATTCTGGGCCGCGTCGCGCATGGCATCCGCCGCCTGGAGTTGGGAGTAGGTTTGGACATCCAGGACGCCCATATCACGCAATTCGTCGATGGATTTCTCCGACGGCCGCAGGTTGGCCACCAAGAACGTTTTCAAATTGAGGCCTAGAGAAGCAAAATGTTCCTGAGCCTTGGCCCGCACACCTGCGCCTAGTTCTGAAACCAGGCCAATTAACTCGGTGACATCTTTTTCTACGGCGGTCTCTCCCAAGAGGTCGGTCAGGTTTGATAAGAGGACATCGCGGAGACGGTCTTCAATATCTTGGGTGCGGAAAGTGCCCTGCGCACCGACAAGTTGGGTCACAAACTGCTGCGGTTCAGAAATTTCGTAGGCATATGTGCCATAGCCTTTTAGGAGGGCAATGCCCAACCCCAAGCCCGGATTCCGGACAATGATGGGTTGAGGGGTTCCCCACTTCCGGTCAGCGAACTCACGCCGGGAGACGAAATAAACTTCCGCCGTAAACGGCGTGCGGTTGCCAAAGGCTTTGCCTACCAAGTTCACCAAGAGGGGGATATTGGCCGTGGAAATGGTGTGCCGCCCAGGGCCAAAGGTGTCCAGCGCTTTTCCGTCTCGGAAGAAAACGGCCGTTTGGGATTCGCGGACGATCAACTGGGATCCAATTCGGAAATCCCCCGATCCCCTCTCCGGGAAACGATGAATAAGCTCATCTTTCATCTCGTTCGGATATTCAATTACATCAAATATTCTAGCCATGATTTTATCTCCTGTTTAATGATACTTGCCAAGTCTTATTCGCCAGAAGCCGCCCCGCCGGTGATGACCTCTTTCCGACCCGACAGGTCTTGAACGCTCTTCCGGGCCAGGCCATTAAGGGAGCGAATTGTGTTTTGGATTTCTTCATTATCTTCGGCAAATTCTAAAGTCTCCAAAGCGCTCTCGAAGGCATCCGCGCCAGCCAAGAGCATATTGTCATACTCGTAGATTTGATCAAGTTTGGCCTGATCAACTTTTATGGCGGAGAAAATGCCAGATGCGCCATAAGAGGCTCGGCGCGTGCGGTCAATGAAGGTTTGCAGCTTCGTCCCCACCGACTCCAAGTCGTCCAGGAAACCAAGTTTACCCCGATCGACAAAATCACTCTGGATCGCGGATAAGCGTCCCCGCACCTCCTGATAACGGTTTGCGACTGCTTCTCGCAGCATTTTATCGGCTGTGCGGCGGTCTTCTTTCTCGATATACCCCTTGAATCCGGGGACTTTGCTCAATAAGTTCTTAAGTCCACCTCGTTGCGAATAAATTTCTTCTCGAAAATCACTCATGGTAGCCTCCTAAAAAAGGTGAAGTAGATTTAGAATATATTATACCCTAGAAATTGGGTAAATCAGAAAACTTATATAGAGAATCACTAACTTGATAGCGTCACATTTCAATGTTCTTGGGGTAGCAAGCCAACCGTGTTGGCGGGCAGGCCATTAACCAGAGGTCGAGTGCTCTAAGACAAAATGTAGGGCAATCGCATTTAGCCCTGAAAAGGAACCCGCAGGATATACGGTGTACAGCCCATAGGCTAGTGGCTATCCTGCTCGAGCCGTGAAAAACAGCCTGTTTATCACGCTCGAGGCGGAAGGCCACTTCCCCCGGGTGAATTTTACTGTGAGCGTATTTCCAAGTGCAATCATCCTAAGACAAAATGTTATTGGCCTTGATAATCTCCGCAGAAGATTTATAATTTTAGTAGAGAAGATGAGGAATATTACCCAAATCGATTTATACAAGAGGAGAAAATTATGCAAACTGAAAAACTAAATGAGCCATTGGCTCTTCTTGAAAACAGCGTAGCCTTAAAAGATGGTGAAGTCCAAATTCTAGACGAGGAAAAAGTGCGGGAAAATATTCAACGCCTGGTGGAAGCGGCCGTGCTGGGGGAGGGCGACCTGCGCTTTACGGCTCGCTATCTCGTTAGGAAGATTGCCTTGGCCTTGGATGTGGTGCCCGCCTCTATCCACGACCTGTACATGGCCCGGGGACGGGGAGAGGTGCCCAACACCTTCACCACTCCCGCCATCAACCTGCGTGGGCTTAGTTTTTATGCGGCGCGAAAGGTCTTCGAAATCATCCAAGAAATCGAGGCTGGCGCGTTGATCTTCGAGCTTGCCCGCTCCGAGACGGGATACACTGACCAGCGCCCCACGGAGTACACGGCTAACATTCTCGGCGCGGCAATCGCCGAGGGCTACACCGGACCGGTCTTTATCCAGGGTGACCATTACCAGGTTTCCCCCTCTAAATATGCCACCCAACCGGATGCGGAACTTCAGGCTGTCAGAGACCTTACCAAGGAAGCTATAAAGGCGGGATATTTCAATATCGACATTGATACTTCTACCTTAGTCGACTTGAGCAAAGAAACTGTCCCCGAGCAGCAGGAGCTAAATTCTAAGCTCTCCGCTATGTTCGCCGATTTTATTCGCGATATTGAGCCGGAAGGCGTTACCGTCTCGGTGGGGGGAGAGATTGGCGAAGTGGGCGGACACAACACCACCGAAGAGGAACTCCGCGCTTATGTTGACCAGTTCAACGCTATCATAGGCCCTGACGTGGCCGGGTTGAGCAAGATCAGCATCCAGACCGGCACCTCACACGGCGGCGTTGTCCTCCCTGACGGCTCCCTGGCCGAGGTCAGCATCGACTTCGATACCCTCCAACACCTGGGCAAAGTCTGCCGGGAGAGTTACGGGATAGGGGGAACCGTCCAGCACGGGGCCTCCACCCTCCCTGAGGACGCCTTCAATGAATTCGTAGAGGCCGAAGCCCTAGAAGTTCACCTGGCAACCAATTTCCAGAATATCATGTTTGATCACCTGCCGGAAGAAATGGTCAAGGAAATGTACGCCCTTGTTGATGAGGATCATGCCAGCAAGCGCAAGGCCGACCAGACGGATGACCAATTTTATTATAAGAACCGCAAACGTGTTCTGGGCGACTTCAAAGCGAAAATCTGGGGATTGCCAGAGGAGCTTAAGGAAGAAATCTCGCAAGCCTGGGAAGAACAATTCCGAAACCTCTTCGACCGCCTGAGCATTGCCGGAACCCAAAAATATGTCGATAAATTCATCAAGCCGGTCAAGGTTGAACCTAAGCTGGAAGACTATTTCCTGGGCGATGTAGAACCGGAAGACACTTCCGATTTGGCTGATTAAGATGCCCGTCTCCGACCAAGGCGTCACCCAAGATCGTTATACCCTGATTCCCCGCACGTTGATCTTCATCACGCGCGGGGACTGTGTTTTATTGCTCGAAGGCGCATCTGATAAACGCCTGTGGGCCAATCGCTATAATGGAGTGGGAGGACATGTGGAGAGGGGGGAAGATGTGCTCTCCGCCGCCAAGCGGGAGCTGCGAGAAGAGACAGGCCTGATCCCCGATAGGCTTTGGCTGTGCGGCACTGTGACCATCGACACCCAAGAATCGACTGGGATTGGCCTGTACGTGTTCAAGGGGGAATCCAAAAGTGGCCGCCTCATCCCCTCACCGGAAGGAAAGCTGGCCTGGGTTCCATTTGCTGAAATTGACCAAAAGCTGCTTGTAGAAGATCTCAACATCATACTCCCCAAGGTGCTGGCCATGCGCGTATCTCAAGCCCCCTTTGCGGCACATTATTGCTATGATGAAGATGGGGAGTTGGTGGTGGAGATTGGTGGTTAGATGTTGGAGGTTGGAGGCTGGATATTAGATATTGGAGACTAGATATTGGGGGGTTAGAGATTGGATCATCTGCATCCTCTGGTTCTTCTGCCTCCTTTGCCCCCCTGTTCCCTAATCCCTAATCTCCTAGTCACCTAAATAATAAAACAGCAGCTCAGTGCTCCCATACTCTCGACGATCAAAAAGGGTGAGGTTGCGGAGTTCTACGTCTTGGTATTCAATTGGGTCTATTTGGACAATTACCCAGGAATGCTCGAAGAGCCAGCCTGTGTTTTCGTCAATCATCTGCAAAGCGCGTATCCACATCTCTTCATATTGCGGTGGAGCGACGTAGATAAAGTCAAATTGGCGGTCGGGTTTCCGCCGTAAAAAATCGAAAGCGTCCCTACGCCAGACTTCGGCGTTCTCTTCGAGGCCTGTATGTTCGAGGTTGGCTAAAATCGTTTTCACGGCCACTCTATTCTCTTCAATCAAGCGCGTAAACTTGCTCCCTCGGCTGAGGGCTTCTATGCCCACGCTTCCGGTCCCGGCGAACAGGTCCAGAAAACTCTTGTCAAGGATATAAGGGGCCAGGATATTGAAAAGAGATTCCTTGACCCTGTCCATAATGGGTCGGGTAACGTCACCTGGAACCATAAACAGTGTGAAGCTTTTTGCTTTTCCGGCAATTACTCGCATAGTGGTTTTATTGGTCGAAGGTGCATTGCACTTGCAGTCCAAAGTGCGTTGCACCTGGGGGTGGGTCGAAGTGGTCTTACTGGTCAACTGGTCTCACTGATCTACTGATCTACTGGTCTTACTGGTCGAAGGTGCGTTGCACCTGGATGCAGGCCTAAGTCGCCTAGGATGGCATCATTTCATCAAGAACATTGCCAAGTTCTTTGTCTTCCTCCACCTGATCGTTAAGATAATCGGCCATAAACTTGGATCGCCTAAGGCGTAAAGCCAGGGGAGCGACTGTCCGCAGGTCATCGAAATTTACTTCCAAACGGGCATCTGCTGCGGCATAGGCTCTGGCCGCCTCGAAAAGCGTGATCTCAGCGCGAAGAGAATCGATTTCTAATTTTTCAATTAACGTCAAATCTGTCTGGGCTACTTTTTCCGGAACTTTGACATCCTTCAAGTTATCCCGGCTGATTTGAATTTCTTCCCGCATCACTTGGGTGTTCCCAGAAAATTGGTCACCAAAACTTCGGGGGTTGTTCTTATAAGCAAGCGTACGCTGATAGGCCTCCATCCGTTCTTCTTTCTTCTCTAATCCTTTCACAATCACCCGCAAGCCAAAACGGTCCATGATTTGTGGTCGCAAATAACCTTCTTCGGGGTTCATTGAGCCAATCAACGCAAAATCCGAACGGTAGGTGGCCGACATTACCCCGCGCCGAACCGTGAACTGCCCTTGGGCGGCCGCGTCCAAAATGGCATCCACCACCTGATCCTTGAGCATATTGACTTCATCCACATATAATAGATTGCGGTCGGCATGGGATAAAATTCCTCTCTTCAAGCGCATGCGCTCATTGATCTCGGCCCGGGGGTCTAGCCCTCCGACGACATCTTCCAAACGAGCGTTGAGCGGCAATTCCACCAAGCGTACTTTTTCAAGTTCGGATAACCGCTCACCATGGCCATATTTCTGGGCGCAGGCTGGGCAAACGGCGTCCAGCGAGTTTTCTTCGATATCCTCTTCCAGACAACCATAATGGCACAAGCTGCGTCTGACGTGGGGGAGCAAATCTACCAAGCCCCGGACGGCCGTGGTTTTTCCTGTTCCTCGGGGGCCTATCAATAGCACACCTCCCAAGTGAGGGTTGATAAGGGAGAGCAGAAGTGCCAATTTCATTTCTTTTTGGCCTATTAAGGCCAGAAAAGGGAATGGCGGCTTATCCATGATCCCGGCGTCTTCCTGGGGTTGTCCTATTTCGTAACTACGCCCCGAAACCTTGTCTAATAATTCTTGTAGAGAACCCACTTCGGTGATCAATTCAGGTTCCGTGCCAAAATTTAGCCCTGTCTCTTCCTCAGCCATAACCTTCTCCCTCATCTCCTCATCTCCTCATCACCTCGTCACCTCGTCACCTCACCCCACATCATTATAAGTCCAGTAGCGATTGACGAAAAAATTCCAGAACATGACCACCACCACGGCCACGCCTAAGGCGAAGCTGTAGCCCACAATGTCCGCCGTGATGATCCAAAAAGGGAAGAGGGATGACCTTTCTGCCAAGTTTCGAAAGGGGGTTTCCAACCAGGCAAAGAGAGGGGTACGAATCATCAATCCAATCACATTGACGACAAAGAAAGTAAAGACTTGGCTGGCAACCGGTTTCGAACGCGAGTCGGGGTAGGTCCAATATCGGTTCCAGAGAAAATTACTGGTGACGGCGACTGTAAAGGAGAATGCCTGTGCAAAAACCGCCTCCATACCCAGAAGGCTTACCAAAAGGTGAAATGTGCCAAAATCTACCGCGGCCCCTATGGCCCCCACCACGGAAAAGCGCAAAAAACGGATCCTTTCCTGCTGATCGCTAAGAATTTTTACCATGCCTAGAGGTCTCCTAAATGATCCTGAAAATAGGGAAGGGTCTTTTTTAAGCCCTCTTCTAAGCTTATCTCAGGTTCCCAGTCCAAGACCTTTTTGGCGCGGGAGATATCGGGGCGGCGTCGTTCGGGGTCTCCTTCTCCTCTCCTTTTGGGAAGCATGGTGATGGGGGCTGGATTCTCTAACATTGTGTTGATTGTCTCGGCAAGCTCTAAAATGGTCATCTCGTGTGGGTTGCCAATGTTGACGGGGCGGTGTTCGTCTGAGAGGAGCAAACGGTAAATTCCTTCGATGAGATCATCAACATAACAAAAGCTGCGGGTCTGAGTCCCATCACCGTAGACAGTGAGCGGTTTTCCCTGCAGGGCCTGCTTAATGAAGTTGGGGACAACACGCCCATCATCAAGGCGCATGCGCGGCCCGTAGGTGTTGAAGATGCGCACAATGCGCGTATCAATGCCATGAAAGCGGTGGTAGGCCAAGGTGAGGGCCTCCGCAAATCGTTTGGCTTCATCGTATACCGCGCGTTCGCCAAGGGGATCCACATGCCCCCAATAGCTCTCATCTTGAGGGTGGACCTGGGGGTCTCCGTAGATCTCGCTGGTAGAAGCTAATATGAACTTAGCTTGGTAGTGTTTGGCCACCCCTAAGGTGTTGTGCGTTCCTAGAGCACCGGCCTTCATGGTTTGTATGGGGAGATTCACATATCCGTAGGGCGAGTTGGGATTGGGGCTGGCCGGGGAGGCAAAGTGCATCACGGCGTCCAGCTCTCCCGGAACGAAGATGAAGTTAGAAACATCGTGGCGGATAAATGAAAATCGTTGGTGGCCGCTCAAGTGGGCTAAATTATGCCGGTTGCCGGTGACGAAGTTATCCATTCCCACCACTTCATGGCCCTCGGCCAACAAATGATCACATAAATGAGACCCCAAAAAACCGGCTGCTCCTGTAACTAAAATACGCATGAGTACTCCTCTTGAATTTGAAACGCGAAAATGTGTTGCGTGAAGACGTGAACAACCGCTCACTGTTCACTGTTTAGTAACCGCTCAGTCCCTGCCCTCACCCTAACCCTCTCCCTCTGGGAGAGGATTGAGGTGAGGGGTTCACTGTTCACCGCCAATCCAAACGCTTCACGCGGCCATCTCCGGTGATTTGCCAATGCTCTCCACTCGCCGGGTCGACAATCCAAATATTGCCCTGGTAGATCAGGGCCAATACCCTTCCTGAATCCGTTCCCATGGTGGAGGGAGACCAGACTCCCCAATTGCGCTGCGGTTCGAGGCCGGAATCCTCCAAGGGCGGGAAGATCAATTTCTGATTGGAACCATCCCGGTCAATGACCGCGACGCGATAACTGAGCTTCTCACTTTGCTTGGGAAAGTTAGCCTGTAAATAGGCTATTTGATGCGCTTTTTCACCAGAGGCAAGACTTTGCGCGGGAGACGTTTTTGGATAAGCGAACATCCCCACCTCGGGGACAAGAGGTATGGGCGTTCCTCCCGCTACGGGTAGAACCACCAGGTCGAAAATGGGGGATTTTTCAGCATCGCCCACTTCCTCCGGGGGAGCATGGTCGACCGTGTAAATCATATCACCATTCGGCCCGATAGCCAATCCCGGCATCCAGGCCCAATCTCCCCGGGTTTGATAAGGCGTTATTTCCAGGAGAGGTTGTTTTTCTTGGCTTTCTAAATCCACGATCCCAACTTGGTCAGGGCCGACGTAGGCCAAAAATGTTCCCTGAGGAGCAAAGCCAAAGTCTGTCCCCCACCAGCCGTAAACCCCGCCAAAATTTGTATCGAGGACTTGACTCACGAGGTTGGTCCAACCGTTGGTGTCAAATTCTCGAATCCATAAGTCGTTATTGGCCTGCCATCCAGGAGGTGAGGAGCGCGTCTCCACTGTTGAAAAAGCTACCTCTCTCGTGGAATCTGGTAGCCAGTCCCCAAAATGGATCACATTCTCGACCTCAAGATCAATCAACAGCTCTTCATCGCCGCCAATTTTCGCTGCCCAGAGAGTATTGATTACGCCCTCTGCATTATTTTGACGTGTAAATAACAGCCACTGACCATCATCCGAAAGGGTAAAAACCCGCCCATCCAAATCTCCTGTAGAGACAACCAAACTCCGATTGGCTGTTGAGACTTCCATCATCCAGGCGTTGCCACCGGAAAGGTACACTAAACGTCCCGGCAAATTGATTGGTGATAGATAGTTCTGCATGCCAACCAAGAAAATATCTTCCACAGGCTCTTCGATAATGACGCTGCTCACCGCTTTGTAGGAGACCTCTTCGCCATTCTCCAGTACGCGTAGGTAGGTAACTTCTTTGAGGCCATTTTTTCCCTCTTGGAGCCAGCGTATCTCGCCTTCGGGGAGGTTTTCGTTGGGTAGTTGAACCTCCCGAAAGGGGATCACTTCTTGTTTGGTCTCGAATATCTCTTCGATCCTGATAATGTGCAGCGCCATCCTATCCTGGAGAACGGAAGAGACAGGAGGCTCAACACGGTCTTTGCCTTCCAATGTCAATCCTACCGCATTCAGCACATCCCCGACGGTACTCCCGGACGAAATCTGGACGGTGTATTCTTCTTGGTCAGCAAAAACTTGCACGTCAATTGTTTCGCTGGGAGGTGTGATCTGAGGAGAACCACAGGCTGTGATTCCCAGAGATAGTCCTAGTAATATCAGCAGAGAGAAGAAATAATGGTATAATCGCATCTTGTCACGTTCCTTAGTCTGAGTAGTCTAAATGGTCGAAGGTGCGTTGCACTTGTAGTCCAAAGTGCATTGCACCTGACAGTCGAAGTAGTCTAAATAGTCTGAGTGGTCAGAACTCAAAAATCACCGTTATCCTAAACGTCCAATATCCAATATCCAAAACCAAATTATAGCATGACAGAACAAAAAACATCAGAAACTCAAGAAAAAATATCCCTCAACCTCACCGCGCAAGTAGAAGCTTTGCTATTTGTGGCCCCGGAACCTGTCTCCCCTCATCAAATGGGGACAGCTTTAGAAGTCACATCTCACCGCGTTAAAAAATGTCTCGATGAACTAGGTGAGCATTACGTAGGACGTGGCATCCGCTTGCAGTGGTACGATGGCAAAGTGCAAATCACTTCTGCTCCGGAAGCCGCCCAGACAATTGAGAACTTTCTGAATTTAGAAGCGACTTCTACCCTAAGCCATGCCGCTTTAGAAACCCTTTCCATTATTGCCTACCAGCAGCCGGTCACCCGCCCCCAAATCGATGCCATCCGAGGTGTGAACAGCGACGGTGTCATCCGTGGGTTACTTAGCAAAGGTTTGGTAGAAGATGTGGGCCGCGCGGAAGGTCCTGGCCGTCCCATACTCTATAGCGCTACAGCCGAACTCCTAAAACATTTTGGTCTCACCTCGCTCGAAGAGCTTCCTCCGCTCAATTTGGAAGAAGTCTCGGTGGAGGAAAGCAATAATGGGAACAATCACATTCTTTAAAAGAGTGATGAGTAATGAGTAAGGATCGTTTACAAAAAATATTGGCTCGTGCGGGGCATGGCTCTCGGCGCGGGTGTGAGAGGCTGATTGCCGCTGGCCGCGTCCGTGTCAACCAAAAAACGGCCACCCTGGGCATGAAAGCCGACCCGGAAAAAGATGAAATTACCGTTGATGGAGAACCCCTCCCTAAACCGGAGCCGCTCAAATATATCGCTCTCCATAAACCCAGAGGTGTGCTGTCCACGGTGAAAACCAAAGACACGCGCCCCACGGTGCGGGACCTGGTAAACGTCCCCGGACGGTTGTATCCCGTGGGTCGCCTGGATGTGGACAGCGAAGGGCTGATCCTGATGACCAACGACGGTAAGCTGACCAACCGCCTCACCCACCCCCGCTATGAGCACAAAAAAGAGTACCGTGTCCAGGTAAAAGGTTCCCCCTCCCCGACGCAGGTCAAGGCTTGGCGGCGGGGCGTCACGCTAGAGAACGGCCAACGCACCCTCCCTGCTCAGGTCAGCCTCGAATCCCAACAAGAGGGAGAGGCCTGGTTGCGGGTAACCCTCCGAGAGGGGCGAAAACGGCAAATCCGACGTATGGGGCGCGCCACCGGCCTCCCCGTCCAGAGAATCATCAGGACCAGGATAGCCAGCCTCCGCCTGGGGAATCTCTCCCCTCGGAAGTGGCGGCATTTATCCCCCAAAGAAGTTAAGGAGTTGAAGGAATAGCAAAAGCCCTCACGTATCACTCAGGAAAAACTATGACCACAAACGACCAAAAATCCCCCGCTTGGCTCGACCGCCTCCTCTTCACCGACATCAAAATCACCTGGGAGAGCGTCCTCTTTGCCGGAATCCTCCTCCTGGCCCTGGTCTCCCGCTTTTATGACTTGGGCGCGCGGGTCATCAGCCACGACGAGACCTCCCATGTCTACTACTCCTGGAGATTGTTCAAAGGCATGGGCTACAGCCACACCCCCATCACCCACGGCCCGCTGCAATTTCATCTCCTGGCCTTCATCTTTTTCTTGTTGGGGGATAGCGATTTCACGTCCCGTCTTCCGGCGGCCATTTTCAGCATTGCCACCATTGCCTTTTTGTGGAAGTATCGCCGGTATTTGGGGAAATTTGGGACTCTGGCCGCGGCGGGGATGATGCTCATCTCCCCCTACATGCTTTATTATGGACGTTACGCCCGCAACGAAGCCTTTGTGGCCCTTTTTGGTGTGGTGACCATTTGGGCTATTTTGCGTTATCTCGAAACGCGAGCGCCGCGCTACCTGTACTGGCTGACGGCGGCCACCGTCTTGCATTTTACCGCCAAAGAGACGGCCTTCATCTATACCGCCCAGGCCATGCTCTTTTTGGGATTTTATTTCGTCTTCCAGATCACGAAGAAAGCCTGGCAAAAACCAGACTATCGCAACTTGTTCTTGGTGGCCCTCATCATCGCCGCCCTCTTCCTGGGAATCGCCCTGGTTGGGCAAAACGTCTCCGGCCCCACGGCCCCCGCTGAGGGAGCAGCCGCTGTGGAAGAAACTTCCTTAGAGGGAACCTCTCCGGAAGAAACCGGCTCCGTCCCCTCACTGCTTACCATCACCGCCATCAGCATTGGAGGGCTTTCGCTCCTAGCCGCGCTCCTTTTTGCTATTTTCGGCTATACGTGGGAAAAACTAAAAACCCTCCCTTCCTTTAGCGCGTTGCTACTGCTGGGCACGCTGGTATTGCCGCAACTGGCCCCCTTCCCCGTGCGGCTCCTGGGATGGGACCCGACCGATTACTCGCAGGCAGGGATGCTCCGCACCGGGATTGTGGTCGGGATTTTGGCCGCTCTGGCCATCGCCATCGGTTTGGCCTGGAATCCCAAAGAATGGTTGATCAACGCCGCCATTTTCTATGTCCCTTTCACCATCTTCTACACCACGGTATTCACCAACGGGACTGGATTCTTCACTGGCTTGGTAGGTTCCCTGGGCTATTGGATCGAGCAACAAGGCGTAGAGCGTGGCAGCCAACCCTGGTATTATTATTGGCTCATCCAGGTCCCTCTCTATGAGTATCTTCCCGCTCTCGTCAGCGCCTTCACCGTCGTTGGCGTTGGCGTCAATGGCCTCAAAAAGTTGGCCACTTTCCCGCCCGAGGAGGATGAAAATGACCTCCCGGCCCAGAAAGCGCCCGTGGCCGCCCTGCTCATCTTTTGGGCCTTCACCAGCCTAATAGCCTACACCATCGCGGGGGAAAAAATGCCCTGGCTGACGGTGCACATCGCTTTTCCCATGATTCTTCTAAGTGGCTTTGGCATCCAAGCCCTTATTTCCCACCTCAAGTTCTCAGAATGCAAGGAAAAAAATGGATGGTTGGCAGCCTTGGTGTCTTTGGTTTTCCTGTTCGGTATCGCCAAGGTGTTGGGGGGCTTCCTGGGAACAGAGCCGCCCTTCCAGGGCAAAGAACTCGCCCAGCTTCAGAGGACGGGCATCTTTCTCACCACCCTGCTGATTACCATTACCTCCGGGGTGGGACTCGCCTACCTCGCCAGAGAATGGGCGTGGCGCCAAGTAGCCACCATCACCTCCCTGACCTTAATCTTGATTCTAGGCGTTCTAACCACGCATACGGCAGTTCAGGCAGCGTATATCAACTATGATAACCCGACCGAATACCTGGTTTACGCGCACTCCGCGAGAGGTGTCAAGGAGGCCCTGACCCAAATCGAAGAACTTTCGCTCCGTACCAGCGATGGCCTGGCCATGGAAGTGGCTTACGACAACTCCACCACCTACCCCTATTGGTGGTATTTGCGCAACTACGAAAACCAATCCTATTTTGGAGAAGAGCCTACCCGCGCCCAAAGGTCAGCTCCCGTGATCTTGGCCGGCAGCAACAAATACGACAAACTAGAACCCGTGGTTGGCCAGGCGTATTACCAATTCGACTACAACCGCCTCTGGTGGCCCAATCAAGATTATTTCGGTCTCACCTGGGAACGGGTTGCCAACACCCTCACCGATCCCGCCCTGCGCGAATCCATCTTCCAAATTTGGCTCAAACGGGACTATGCCCAATACGCCGAAATCAAAGGAAAAGACATGTCTCTCCCCAACTGGAGCCCGGCCGAGCACATGCGCCTCTACGTCCGCAAAGATATGGCCGCCAAGGTCTGGAATTACGGCACCGGCCAGGTTGACCTCGATGAACTCACCGCCGATCCCTACGAAGAAAAGGAGAAAAACTACCTCATAGACCAAACCCTCAACGGCGGATTATTCCAATCCCCCCGCGATGTGGCCGTGGCCCCCGATGGCACCATCTACATAGCCGACTCCAGCAACCACCGCGTCGTTCACCTCTCGGCAGATGGCGAAACCCTCCACACCTGGGGCACCTTCAGCGCTCCCCAAGGGGGGGAGGGGGAAACCGCCGCGCCGGGCACCTTCAACGAGCCGTGGGGGATTGCCGTGGGTCCCGACGGTTCCGTCTACGTGGCCGACACCTGGAACCACCGGGTCCAAAAATTCACCCCGGCGGGGGATTTCGTGACCACCTGGGGACGGTTTGGCCAGGCCGAAAGCCCCGACGCCTTCTGGGGTCCCCGCGCTGTGGCCGTGGACGAGAAGGGTCACGTCTACGTCACCGATACTGGCAACAAACGAATTGCCATTTTCGACAGTGACGGGAACTTCATCACCGAGTTTGGGGAAGTCGGCCTGGGGCCGGGGCAATTCGACGAGCCTGTGGGCCTTGCCCTCGATGGGGAAGGCAATCTCTACGTGGCCGATACCTGGAACCAGCGCGTCCAAGTCTTCGAACCCAACGAAGATGGCTTGGCCGTGATCTACAAAACCGAGTGGGACATCATCGGCTGGTACGGGCAATCCTTAGATAACAAACCCTACCTCACCGCCAGCGAAGACGTCATTTACGTCAGTGACCCCGAAGGCTACCGGATCCTGGCCTTCTCGCCAGAAGGGGAATTCCTGCACTACTGGGGCACCTTTGGCGAAGGCCCCACCAATCTCAACCGCCCCACCGGCCTGGCCATAGACGCGGAGGGGAATGTGTGGGTGGCGGACGCGGGGAATAATCGGGTGGTGAGGTTTGATATGTCAGGAAATCAGTAGATCAGGGAGCAGGGGTGCAGGGGGAGAGGTAAAAAAAGACTTCCGAAGTTTCAAAAACTTCGGAAGTCTTTTTTTAGGTCACCGTTCTAAATAATACCCCTTCATCTATTTTGCCATTTGTCTTGCCTGTGTTAACGCTTGATCGCACAAGCTATCACTAATCCACAATTCTGGGCGAGATTTGATGATTTCGATTAACCATTGTCCCAATTTACCCAGATAAATCAACGGGGTGGCATTGCTGACTACTATCACGCCAATTCCTCACGCAATGTCTCTGGATCCATTTGGGGGTGTACGCCTTGGAGGGCAGCTTAGTGGATCATTTCTCGTAAGGACACTTTTGCTAAATGCGCTGCCTTCCAGATAGAGACATTTCCCTGCTTGAAAAGGGTAAGGCTTTGGCGCATTTCCAACTCTCGCAAGCCTAACTGGAGCAACTCGTCAAGCATTTCGCTATAGGGAGTCAATTGTTCAGAAAAATCATTGGACACTGCAATTCTTAGAGTTTGCATTTTGTTTCTCCAGACATATATTTATAATGTTTTTTTTACTTCCACATTGTATCTTTCTCTAAATTAAGTATACGTCTAATATTGGCAGGTGTCAATCTGGGCAGGGTCGGGTATCAGGCACCAGGGGGGCATTCCCCGCGCTCGAGATGGATAGGCACTAGCCCATGGGTTTGCTCTACGGTGTACAGCCCATAGGCTAGTGCGTGCCGTAGGCAACACCGTATATCCGTCGGGGTGTCGGGGTAGGGGGGAGACGGGGAGATGTGCGTTGCACCTTCTTTCGGGTGCATACCCAGAGGGCATAATAATTGCACATCGAATCATGTTAAATCAAATCCTGGGGTAGGAGGCCAACCGAGTTGGCGGGGGTTGGGTGGTAAATCCGCCCAATGCGATTGGGCTTGCTACCCGTCTAAGCATCGTTCACTGTCCATTGATCACTGTTCACTAGTCACAAATCACTGCCCCCTGTCCCCGCATTTCATTATTTTCATCACCAACAGGCAAAAACCCTGCGTGGTATAATTTCCTCGCATTGGAGCAAGTTGAACTTGGTTGTATGGAGGAATCCGTCAACCAAGTTTCCTTGTCTATATATCCCTGGTGATAGCTTAAACTGAGAACGGGAGAAACACAAATCATGAAATTACACGAGTACATATCCAAAAGAATATTCGCCGAGTATGGCGTTGCCATCCCCAAAGGAGAAGTAGCGACCACGCCCACCGAGGCTAAGCAAATTGCGGAAGACTTGGGTGGGCGCGTTGTCGTTAAAGCCCAGATTCTGGTTGGGGGGCGGGGAAAGGCCGGGGGCATCCACCTGGCGGAATCCCCCGCAGAGGCTACAGAGCACGCTTTCGACATCTTAGGCATGGAGATCAAAGGCCTGCCAGTCCGAAAGGTTCTCATCGATGAAGCGGCAGATATTAAAAGCGAGATTTACCTGGGCATCACCAATGATCGTGCGGCCCGGAAACCGGTCATGATGGCTTCTGCCTCGGGCGGGGTGGATATTGAAGAAGTAGCCCAGAAGACCCCCGAAAAAATCATTAAGGTACACATTGATCCCCTGATGGGCCTGCAAAACTATCAAGCCCGTGACCTGGCCGCCGGGATTGACCTGCCACGTGACCTTTGGCGTGGTTTTGGGAAAATTGCTTGCGGACTTTGGAAAGTTTACCTGGAAAGCGACGCTACTTTAGCAGAGATCAATCCCTTGGTTATCACGGCTGAAAACAGATTATTGGCCGTGGATGGCAAGATGGTTTTGGACGATAATGCCCTGTTCCGCCATCCGGACCTGGCGGAGATGCGTGACCTAGACCTGGAGGAGGAGGCCGAAATCAAGGCCAGAGAAAACGGGCTTTCCTATATTAAGCTTGACGGCGACATCGGCTGTATGGTCAACGGAGCGGGGCTGGCGATGACCACCATGGACATTATCAAGTTGTTCGGCGGAGAACCGGCCAATTTCCTGGATATTGGAGGTGGGGCCAGCGCAAAAAAGGTCGCCTCCGCCCTGCGCATCATTCTCTCTGACCCCAGTGTGAAGGCCGTTCTTTTCAATATTTTTGGCGGTATCACGCGGTGTGATCTGGTAGCCCAAGGCATCTTGGACGCTCTGAAAGGAATAGACACTGAAGTTCCTATGGTCGTGCGCCTGGTGGGCACAAATGCCAAAGAAGGGCGCCAACTTTTAGCCAATGCCGAGATGGAAACCGCGGAGACCCTGGCCGACGCGGCCCGGAAGGCTGTAGCTGCAGCCGTGCCTGCTTAATATGCTGGTGGTGTAGCCGGGGTTTCTACGCCGCGCCGTGCGGGCCTGTGGCCACTAGCCAAGGGCTGTACACCGTAGGCGCACAACGTAACCCCGTGGGCGCGAGATATCGTCCCCCTCCGGGGATGCTGCGCGAAAATCTCGACTACAGACCACTACCATTTTGAGCAATTACCTGCAGCCTAAGTGTAATCCTCAGTGGAGATAATTTTGCTATGAGTATTCTCGTAAATAAAAACACACGTTTATTAGTACAAGGTATAACGGGCCGCGAAGGTCTATTTCATACTGAACAAATGGCCGCCTACGGCACCAATATTGTGGCCGGCGTCACCCCCGGGAAAGGCGGAGCATGGGTCTTGGGTGGGAAGGTCCCCGTTTTCGACTCGGTCCGAATGGCCCGGGAAGCCACCGGCGCCAACACGTCCGTGATCTTCGTCCCCTCCCGATTTGCCGCTGATGCCATATTCGAAGCCGCTGACGCCGGGATTGAATTGATCATTGCCATTACCGAGGGCGTTCCCGTTCAGGATATGATGCGCGTTCGGAATTACCTGGACCAAAAAAATGTTCGCCTGGTAGGCCCCAACTGTCCCGGTATCCTTACCCCCGGTGAGGCCAAAGTGGGTATCATCCCTGGGAATATTGCCATTCCCGGCAACGTGGGCGTGGTATCCCGCTCCGGGACCTTGACCTATGAGGTGCTTTATGCCCTTAAGAACTTGGATATGGGTGTTAGCACTTGCGTTGGTATCGGAGGTGACCCTGTCAATGGTACGAACTTTATTGACACCTTACGCTTATTCGAGGTTGATTCCCAAACAGAAAAAGTTGTCTTGATTGGTGAGATTGGCGGTAGCGACGAAGAAGAAGCGGCCACTTTCATAGCCAGCCAGATGAGCAAACCGGTCGCTGCTTTCATCGCTGGGCAAACCGCTCCCCCTGGAAAGCGCATGGGGCATGCGGGGGCCATTGTTCAAGGCGGAACGGGTTTGGCAGAAGATAAAATCAGGGCCCTCGAAGAGGTTGGCGTAAAGGTCGCAAAACATCCAGAAGAAATTCCTTCGCTGCTATAAAGGGCTGTCCAAAAATAACGCTGTAGGGCAGGTTTTCGCGTAGCATACCTGAAGAGGTACAATACCCGCCACTGGGGAGCTTAAAACAAAAAGTCTGCCTTGACCGAGGCAGACTTTTTATGTTGTCAAGCAAGCAGAAGAGTGGACTACATCTTCTTCTCAACAAACTGGGCTGCTTCTCCAACAGTGGTAATTTCTTGTGCTTCTTCGTCAGAGATCTCGCCGCCAAATTTGTCTTCGAATTCCATGATCAATTCAACCAAATCCAACGAATCTGCGCCCAAATCTTCCCGAAAGCGTGCTTCAGGGGTCACTTTTTCAGGGTCTATAGCCAAAAGGTCTACGATAATATCCTGTACTTCTTTTAATACATCAGCCATAAAATTTTCTCCTTTGATAAAAATCAGGGCGTAAAATCAGGGTCAATAGAATAGTATCACAAAATTGAATATTTTACCATAATAAACCAGACCGATCTTCTACCGTCGCCCCAGCTTTAACAAGCCGGAGGCCATTCGGGGGGCTTGGGTTTGGCTATCTTCTTTACCAAAGCTAATTACTTCACCATCCTCAGTGATGGCTTCAATGGATAGCCCAAGGCTTTGCATTTCGCGGACGAGCACATGGAAGGAGGCTGGTACGCCAATACCTTCAATGGGTTCACCTTTGACAATGGCCTCATAGGCTTTGACACGGCCCACTACATCATCCGATTTTATGGTCAACATTTCCTGTAAGGTGTGAGCAGCGCCGTAAGCTTCGAGAGCCCAAACTTCCATCTCTCCAAAGCGCTGGCCGCCGAATTGAGCCTTTCCGCCTAGTGGTTGTTGGGTGACCAAACTATAGGGTCCAGTCGAACGTGCGTGAACCTTGTCTTCGACTAAGTGGTGAAGCTTTAGGATGTTCATAACACCCACCGTAACAGGATGATCATAAAGTTGGCCGGTTCTACCATCGCGCAGCATTTGCTTGCCAAAAGTGGGAAGAGGCGTTCTTGTGCTTTCGGCCACTTCACGAGCCTTCACACGAAGGTCTTCCAAGGACATATCTTTTAAATCATCTTGTACGTCTTCCTTTGTTTCCGCAACCCATATTTCTAAACAAGCTTTAAGGGCGTGCTCATCTTGCGCATCGCGTTTCGTAACGGGGATTTCAGCATCCTCGAAGAAAAGAATTTTATCGGGATCATACCCCTTTTCTTGGAGCCATTCACGCAAAACAACTCGCCGGGCGTAATTCTTGTTGCTAGCCAGCTCGTATGCGTCATAGCCCTTACCGCTCATAGATTCCTCGAGGTACAAACGTCGCACTTCATCTTCATCGAAGATATCTTCAGGATCATAATCATATTGGTTAAGCCATTCCCAGGCTTGTACCATGATCTCGTTCCAGGCTTTATCCATCATCCAAGCACGCGCTAACTCGGCCTCGATTTCGTCTTCAGTAGCCCCATCGAAAACGGGGGTAATGGCCCGGAATCCCAATTGGGAGGCTGCCCAACCAAGATGCGCCTCTAGTACCTGTCCAATATTCATGCGTCCAGGAACGCCTGTGGGACTAAGGAGCATATCCACCGGGGTGCCATCTTCCAAATAGGGCATATCTTCTGCAGGAACAACCGTTGAAATAACGCCTTTGTTACCATGCCGGTTAGCAACCTTATCACCCTCCGTTATACGACGCCGTTGAGCAACGAAGATGCGCACCATCTTCTCGACACCAGCAGAAAGATCTGCATTATCTTCCCGGGTGAAAACTTGCACTTCAATGACCTTCCCGCGTTCTCCGTGCGGCATTCGCAAAGAAGTATCCCTTACATCTCGTGACTTTTCTCCAAAGATAGCTCGTAGCAAACGTTCTTCCGGTGAAAGCTCTTTTTCACCCTTGGGAGAAATTTTGCCAACCAAGATGTCTTTCGGGCCTACTTCAGCGCCAACACGAATAATGCCCTCTTCGTCTAAATCCTTAAGGGCATCTTCGCCAACATTAGGAATATCACGGGTGATTTCCTCTGCGCCTAGGCGCGTGTCACGAGATTCAACCTCATGTTCCTCAATGTGAATCGAGGTATATATATCATTTTCAATGAGATGCTCAGATATCACTACTGAGTCCTCGAAGTTTGCGCCCTCCCATGACAAGAAAGCGATTACTACGTTTTGTCCCAAAGCCAAATTACCGTCTACGGTTGAAGAAGAGTCAGCAAGGACATCGTTTTTATGAACAATTTGTCCTTTACTAACAATGGGGCGTTGATCGATGCAGGTGCTTTGGTTAGAACGTTGATATTTCCACAAAGAATACTCTTTGATCACACCTTCTGAATTACGAATGGTGACTTTATCTCCGACGACAGAAATGACTTCTCCATCCTCTTCAGCGGAGAGCACCTGGCCAGAGTCAATAGCGGCGGGGTGTTCAATCCCCGTAGACGCCATGGGGATATCAGGTTTCAACAATGGCACGCCTTGGGCTTGCATGTTCGCGCCCATTAAAGTTCGGTTAGCGTCATCGTGAGACAGGAAAGGGATCAAGGCCGCGCTGATACCAATAATCTGATTGGGGGCCACGTCCATGTAGTCAATCTCTGAAGGCCTGAAAAAGTCAAATCCTAAACGGTGCCGAGCAGAGATGCGGTCTTCAACAAATTCATAATGTTCATTGAGGGTCGAGTTACCTTGGGCGATGACGAAACGATCCTCAGCGTCCGCGGCGAGGTACACTGAATCTTCTGAGACATAAGGCCGAACTGGTACTTCCTCTACGCCGGCCTTTTGCATCGCCTTGGCCATTTTTTTGCTGACACGTTCACCCTCTTCGGCGATGACTTTGTCCGTTTTTGGGTTCTTGACGGTTTCTCGAAGCTGACAGCCAACAAGTTCAGGATTATCGGGAGGGAGGGTTTTGTAGACTTTGCGATAGGGAGTCTCAATGAAGCCATAATCGTTCACTTCGGCGTAACAAGCGAAACGTCCTATGAGGCCAATGTTGGGTCCCTCAGGCGTTTCAATGGGGCAGATTCTACCGTAGTGGGATTGGTGAACGTCACGCACGTCAAAACCCGCTCGCTGCCGATGTAGGCCGCCTGGGCCTAAGGCTGAAAGGGTGCGCTTATGCCTCAACTCCGAAAGGGGGTTCGTCTGGTCCATGAACTGCGAAAGTTGGCTCGATCCGAAGAACTCCCGCATAGAAGCCACAACTGGCCGAACATTGACCAAAGAGACGGGGGACATTTTTTGTCTACCACGGAGGGACATCCTTTCTCGAATCACTCTTTCCATGCGTCGGAAACCAACCCGGAGCTTATTTTGGATCAACTCGTCCACGGTCTTTATGCGCCGGTTCCCCAAATGGTCGATATCATCCGGGTCTTCCATTCGATTATTGATCTGAATCAGTCGATACACCAGGTGATAGATATCCCATTTGGTGATTGTTTGATGGGTGATGGGAACCTTATCGTAAAGATCAAATTTTTGGTCTAATTTGTACCGTCCCACGCGCTTGAGGTTATACCGCCGCTCATTGAAGAGTTGATTTTCTAAGAATTCCTTCGCGTTCTCAATGGTGGCCGGGTCACCGGGCCTCATCCGTTTGAAAATATCTATCAGGGCCGCTTCTGCTATGGTGAGCCCATCAACCAGTTCCCATTCTGGCTCTTGGCCAAAACAACCAGGGATAAGCATACGGTCGGTATCAGTATCCACATCTTCGAACAAGGCCATTAGCTCTTCATCAGACCCTGTTTGGAAGGGGGAATCCTCAATGCCATCGTCTACGGCGGCAAGGGCACGCAAGAAAATTGTGATCGGAATTGTACGCTGGCGGTTGAAGCGAATCACCAGGTAGCCCGTCTTGCGAGTCTCAAATTCCATCCAAGCTCCCCGATCCGGGATCATCTTGGCCGTAGCTAAGCGCCGCCCCGTTGAATGGTCAACATCCGCCTCGAAATAGACCCCAGGAGAGCGGATCAATTGGGAAACCACGACACGCTCCGTACCGTTGATGATGAAAGTGCCTTTGGGGGTCATCTCAGGGAATTCCCCCATGAAAATTTCTTGCTTGATCGGCTCAGGAACCTTCGGGCCGGCCAATAGCACAGAAACGTACAAGGAGGAAGAATAAGTCAAGTCGCGCTCTATGCATTCTTGGATGGTGTATTCAGGTCCGTCGAAACGATAATCTAGCCCCCATTGTTCCGCTTCGATCGAATCACTGGGGAAGTACAGACGCATTTTTTCATTATAAGACTCAATTGGTGAGATCTCATTTAATAATTCTTCTATGCCCTCTTTCTTTAGTCGTTTGAAAGATTCAACTTGGACGTCAATCAGCGGTGGTAAGTCATACCGATAGGTTATGCGGGCGTAATTCTTGGCTGGGGTTTGCGCCATATCATCACTCCTGATTTCAACTAACTGCAGGTCTATTGAGTTGCTCGTGAACTAGAAGACACCATGCGACACAATGCCCTGGTTGAGTACCAGGGCAAATGATTTAATGATAACCTAGTTTAATAAAACAATGGTCTTTATCCTCTCTAAATATTAAAGCGGACATCAATCCAGAACCGCTATTATACTGACCGGGGGGCTTCTGGTCAAGGTAAGTGGGAATTCTTTTAATATTCCCCCTCGGATTTCAAGCGCTTTTAGAGTAGAATGTAGTTCTGTTTTCTGGTATCCATGTTAAGGGCAAGCAAAAATATGACTGACAAAACGTATAAGGGTTATCAATCTGGCTTTGTGGCCGTTATGGGAAGGCCAAATGTGGGCAAATCTACGCTACTGAACGCTTTACTGGGCCAAAAAATTGCCGCTGTCTCTTCCAAGCCGCAAACCACCCGCATGCAACAAATGGGGATTCTCACCCTGGAAAAGGCACAAATCATTTTCATCGACACGCCTGGGGTGCATCGCCCCCATCACAAATTGGGGGAATATATGAACGTGGAGGCGAAAAGAGCCATCCAAGACGCTGACCTGGGCCTTTTCCTTGTGGATGGCACCACCTTCCCGCCCCACGAGGAAGACCACCTCCTGGTCGACTTTCTCCGAGACCTCCCCACGCTCCCCACAATGATCATGGCCCTTAACAAAATAGACCGCCTGGATGAGGATGAGCTGCAAGAACGTCTGGACGTGTACCAGCAACTTCTCCCTCAGGCGGAGCTTATCCCCATCTCTGCCGTGCGGGGAGAGAATCTAGACCGTCTCCAAGAAGCCATCGTTGACCATTTACCGGAATTCCCCCCTTTCTTCTCCCCTGAGCAGATCACCAATCTCTACGAGCGAGACATAGCCGCTGACCTCATTCGCGCCGCGGCCATGCTCTGCCTAAAAGACGAACTCCCTCACGTCATCGCCGTACGCATGGACACTTACAAAGAGCGTGGGGATAAAGGGGCTTATATTGAAGCCACAATTTTCGTGGAGCGCGACTCCCAGAAGGGTATTCTAATTGGCTATAAGGGGAAGATGATCAAGCGCATTAGCTCCATGGCACGCAGAGAGATTGAAGATATGAGCGGCCGCAAGGTCTACCTGAAGTTGCGCGTGAAAGTTCGTAAAAATTGGCGTAATGACGAGAATGCTCTCAGGTTGTTTGGGTTTAAGAAGTGAGTTTCGTACCGATATTTGCCATCACTTGCCGCACCTCTTTTACCCCCAAGATGAGAATTACCCCAAAATACACCGCTCCTCCCACCGCGACTCCGACTCCCCCCGCGACCCAGGCCGGTGACGCGCTGAATCTGGCCAACCAGGCCCACAGGGTCAGGGCCATCCCCCCACTGGCCAGGGCCGCGCTCGATCCCCCTTTTAGAATTTCTCCTCCTTTCATCCCCCGCAAACGTTTTCGCATTAGAAATAATAGGCCCGCCATCTCTAGGGCTGTGGCCAGGGAGTTGGCCAGGGCCAGTCCCCCGTGCGGCATCCATCCCCAGCGTTCGAAGAGGGCGGAAAATAAGAAGCTGAATCCCACGTTGAGGGCCATGGCCCCGGCGCCCACGAAGACGGGGGTTTTGGTGTCGTGCAGGGCGTAGAAAGCGCGGGCCAAAATCTCCACCACGGAGTGCCCCACCAAGCCTGCCGCGTACCACAGCAAAGCCCAGGCCACAAGATCGGTGGAATGGGCCGTGAACTCCCCGCGTTGGTAGAGGAGGGCGATGATGGGCTGGCGGAGGAGAACGAGTCCCACCGAGGCGGGCAGAGCCAACAAGATCACCCCCCGCAGGCTGGCGGCCAGGGAGGAGCGCATTTCGTCGAGGCGGTTTTTGGCCACCTGGGCCGCGAAGGTGGGCAGGGCGGCAATGGCAATGGATTGGGCGATGGCGGCCTGGGGCATGAGCATGAGCGCAAAGGCAAAGGTGATGGCGGCCACGCTGCCGGTGGGTTGGCGGGAAGCCAGGCGGACGTTGATCCAAAAGTTGAGCTGCACCACGGCTACCCCTAACAAGCGTGGCCCCATCAGGCGCCCCACTTCGCGTACGGGGGGAAGGCCTAGGCCCAAGGTTGGTGAGTAAGACCCTTTTTGGCGGGAGAGGGCAGGGAGTTGGAGGAGAAGGTGCAAGCCAGAGCCAATTAAAACGCCCCAGGCCAGGCCATAGATTCCCATGGAGGGGGATAGAACCAGGACACCGAAGATCATCCCCACCTGGTACATGGCTGGCGTGAGGGCGGGGATGAAGAAAACTTGTTTGGAGTTGAGGATGCCCATTACTAATCCGCTAAGCCCGAAGAGCACGGCGGAGGGGAGCATGATGCGCGTGAGTGAGACGGTGAGGGCTTCTTGAACCGGGTCAGCGCTGACTCCGGGGGCTATGAGGCGCACCACTTGTGGGGCGAAGATGGCCGCTATCCCGGCCGTTAGGGTGACGATCAGAAAGACCAAGTTAGTGATGGATGAGGCCAGTTTCCAGGCTTTGGCGCGTTTTTCTTGGGCGAGGAGGCCGGTGAAAGTGGGGATGAAGGCCGATCCCAACGCCCCGCCCGCCACCAGGTTAAAGAGCGTTTCGGGAATGCGGTTGGCGGCGGTGAAGGCATCCAGGGCCGAACTGGTTCCAAAAGCGTTGGCGACCAAGATTTGGCGGGCAAGCCCGGTCAGGTTGCTGAGGATGAAGGCTGCCATGACCATCCCCGCCGCACGGGCGATTTGGCCGGTGGCTGAGGTTTTTTGGGGGGATTCAGTGCTCATAGAGAGGATTATATCATTGGGGGTTGGAGGTTGGAGGTTGGATGTTGGATGTTGGAAGTGGAGCGAGGTGCGTTGCACCTGCATTTGGGTGCATTGCACCTTGGGTTGAGAGGTTGGGAGTTGGAGGTTGGATATTGGAAGTTGGATGTTGGAACGTCTCACGTTTTACTCATTACTCATTACTCATCACGCTTGTTCCGCGCTTGGACGATCTCGGCCATGATGGCCAGGGCGATTTCTTCTGGCGAACGTCCCCCTAGGTTTAGGCCTATGGGCGCGTGCAGGCGCTCAAGCTGGGTTGTGGATAGGCCTGCCTTCAACAATCGCTGCTGACGGGCTTTATGTGTTTTCCGGCTGCCCAGCGCACCAACGTAAAAGGCCTGGCTCTTGAGGGCAATTTCGAGGGCCGGGTCGTCGATTTTGGGGTCATGGGTGAGGGTGGCAATGGCTGTAGAGGAGTTAATGTTGATTTTCGAAAAAGCTTTCTCTGGCCAGGATGGGAGGCATTTGTCCACGTGGGGGAAGCGGGCCTGGCTGGCGAACAAGCGGCGGGGGTCAACAAGTATGGTGGTATAGCCCAGGGTCTTCGCCTGGCGAAAGAGGGGGATGGCAATATGGCCGCCTCCAACCACGATTAGCGTGGGAGGTGGAAGTTCGATGTTGATAAAGAATTCGATGGGATGTGTCTCTAGCTGGATGCGCTTAGGCCTGCCATCCGCCAACGCGTACTGGGCTGACTCCCAGGCTTGGTGAGCCAGGGCAGGGCCTAAAGAGCCGACGGCTGGCGCGCCCTCATTTTCGGGGAGCACGATCTCTCCCCCCAGGAGATTTGGCGGACCGTCGATCACCGTCACGGTGGCTACCGCTTTTCCCTCTTTATCTGCCTCTTGCCAAATTTGGATGTTTTCCACGGCGAGGGGGCGCACAAAAACTTCGATCTCTCCTCCACAGGAGAGGCCGACACGCCAGGCGGTCTGGTCGGTGACACCAAAATGGAGCAGCCGGGGATGCCCGGATTCCAGGACGTCGAGGGCGGCCTCCACGACCGCTCCCTCCACGCAGCCCCCACTGACCGAGCCGGTGATCTCTCCACTGCCCGAAATGGCCATATCCGCCCCCACTGGCCGGGGTGAAGATCCCCAGGTTTGGATCACGGTGGCCAGGGCGACCGATTCCCCCCGCTCCGCCCATTGGGTGATTTTTTCCAGGATATCCCGCATGCTTGCTCCTATTCTGGCTGGGCTTTATCGAATTTGGAACGCGCTTCTTTTAGTATTCCTGGATATAATTCAAGATTGCGATCTTCAAGGTGGTCAAAGATTTGCGGGCTTTTGCTGCCCCAGGTGACATATTTTAGCGGATCGGGGTCAAGTGTGGCGGCTATGATTTCTTCGGTGCCCCGGGCTTGCGCCAAACGCCAGGCAATGGGATTGACGATCATGCTGTGCCCAAAATAGTAGGCGTCTCCCGCGTCGGGGCCGATCGAATTGGTGGCCACAACGTAGACGTGGTTATCATAGGCGCGGGCCGAATTGGTCATTTTCCAAATATCGTAACTGCGCAACAGAGCCGACGGACGCACGATAATCTCAGCACCTTTGACCGCCAGGAGGCGTGAAAGTTCGGGGAAGTCGCCATCGTAGCAAATGATCATGCCAATGGTTCCTAATTCGGTTTCGAAGACGTCGGCACGATCTCCGGTGGTGACCCAACCGCCCTTTTCGCGGCGCTCCAAAGGGAAGGGGTGGGTTTTATCGTAAATGCCGATAATCTCGCCATCCGGCCCGATCAGGATCGAGGAATTGAAGACCACGCCTCGCTCTGGGCCGCGCCGGTACGAGGGCCACACCACGTGGGCGCCCAGGGAGCGGGCCGCTTCTTGAATATCTTCCGTAATCTTGCCGGGAACATCATCTACCAAGTCCCAGAGACCTTCCGCGTCAAAGCCAGTGACAAAACCAGTGGTCACTGTTTCGGGGAAAACGACCAGGTCAGCCTCGTACTCGGTTACGGCTTTCTTCAGCCAAGTTATTCCTTTATCTATGTTGGCTTGAATGTCGTTGGGGGTTATGGCAATTTGCGCACAAGCTGCTATAAATTCTTTCATTTTATTCTCCTCTAAACTACGATCGCGTCGTCACTCTGTAAGTATTTTTTCGTACACGGATTACACGGACGACACGGAAATATGAGTGGTCTGTAGTCGAGATTTTCGCGAAGCCACACGGTGTTGCCCACAGGGCATGCAGAGCACACCCATTTGGTGTACCCGAAGGGGTACCATCTCGCGCCCACGGGGTCACGTTGTGCGCCTACGGTGTACAGCCCTTGGCTAGTGGCCACAGGCCCGCACGGCGCGGCGTAGA
>JAANWX010000059.1 GCA_018263575.1 Chloroflexota bacterium
AGGTTTCCCGACGCGACATTTTTAACTCGATTCGGTGCAACCAAGAGCATATTTCTGTCTAAAAGTGTGCTCTAAAACCTGTCAGGTCTGGGCCAAAAACCTTAACTAAATGACATTGACTGTTTACTGACTACTGATCACTGATCACTGACCAACTGATCACTGCTTACTGCCCACTGCGTCCCTACCCCAACGCCGCCTTCAGCCCCTCCGTCAACGGAGGCAGGACCTCGAACAAATCTCCCACCACGCCAAAGCGAGCCAATTTGAAAATGGGCGCGTTTTCGTCTTTGTTGATGGCCACAATGACCTTGGAGGTGCGCATACCGGCCAGGTGTTGGATGGCCCCGGAAACGCCGCAGGCAATGTACAAATCGGGGGAGACGACCTTGCCCGTCTGCCCCACCTGGTGCTCGTAGGGGATGTAGTTCGCGTCCACCGCCGCGCGGCTGGCGCCTACCGCCCCGCCCAGGACATCGGCCAGGTCGTTGACGAGCTGGAAACCTTGCTCCGCTTTCCAGATTTCACCTTCATCCTCGTCCAAGTCAGCGGGAGGTGAAAGGCTGGGGTTGTTGGAGGTTCCTCGCCCACCAGCGACGATCACTGCCGCGTCCTTGAGGCTGACCCCGCCGCCTTTTTCTTCGTAGCCGGTCACGGTGGTGGCCAGGTCGGGGGAGAGTTCCAGGCTGATGTGCGTGGGGTCTCCGCTCAGGCTGGGGTCGGGTTCGGGGGTCGGGAAAGCCCGTCCCCGCAGGGTGATAAGCTGGGGACTGGCCGAACAGGTCACTTCCGAGAGAAGTTTCCCCGCGTAAATGGAGCGGGTAGCGGTAATGTCGCCACCCTCCACTCCCAAATCTATCACATCGACCAAGACGCCGGTTTCCAGGTCAACGGAGGCCATGCCGGCCAACTCGCGCCCACGGGTGGTGGTCGGGAACAGGATCACGTCCGGAGCTGCGTCCCGCGCCACCTGGGCGGTGACATCCCCCCACGGTTCGGGACGATAATCTGCCAAGGCGGGGTCATCGGCCACGAAAACCTCATCCGCCCCATACTGGAAAGCGGCCTGGGCTACATCATCCACCTCATGGCCCAAAACTAGCGCGGAGACTTTGCCTCCCCCCTCGGCCAGTGTCTGGCCCACACCCAGCGCTTCCCAAGAAGCTTGTTGTACTTCACCTTTGAAATTGTCAATATATACGAGAATATTTTTCGTCATCACAACACCTTCTCTTTCATAATTTTCTCGACTAAGTTCTTCGCCTTCTCTTCGGGCGTTTCGCCTTCGATGATTTCCTTGATGATTTCGCGTTGCGGGGGCACCCTAACGCCTTTCCAGGAGACTACCGAGGCGGGGGCATCTATGCCCAGGTCATCTAAATTCCAGGTCGGATACTGGGCCCGGGAGGCTTTGCGAATGCCCATAAAGGAGGGGTAGCGCGGTTCGGCGTAGTCTTTGGTGACGCTTAATACGGCGGGGAATGTCCCGTCTACTAATTGTTTGCCCTCTTCCAGGGTGCGCTTCACGCTCAGTGTGCGTGCGTCGGGGTCAACTTCATCGAAGTGGGAGACCAGGAGCATGGCCGGCCAACCCAGCAGGCGGGCAACTTGAATGGGCAAGAGGCCGGTATCGGTATCTACGGATTGCTGGCCAAAGAGCACCAAATCCGCCTCGCCAATATTCTGGATCCCGGCCGCTAAGGTTTTGGCAATGGCCACGTTATCGGAGCCTGCCAGGGCCGGGTCGGAGACCAAAACGGCATCTCCCGCGCCCATGGCCAGGGCGTGCTTGATGGCTTCGGTTTCATCCTCCGCCCCCATACTGAGGACAACCACCTCGCCGCCATGCTCAGCGGTCAGATTAAGAGCGGCCTCAACGGCATACTCGTCCCAGGGATTGATGATCAACTGGGCATCACCCCAACTGATCTTCCCATCCTCTACCGTCATGGTAGCTTCTGTATCTGGGACTTGTTTGACACAAACGACAATTTTCATACTAGTTCCTCCTTAAAGTGAGTAATGAGGTAATGAGGTGATGAGGGATGAGTAAATTACGTTTTACTCGTCACTTATCACGCCTATTATACACGCAAACAGGGAATTTTTTCCATAATTTCATTTTTAACATATAATGTGGGTATGGATAAATGGAAGAAAATACTATTTCGATTGATGATAATTTTGGTCTTAGGCCTTTTATTGAACTTTGCCCCTCGTTCCTATCGCGTGGGGCAGGATTTTCGAGGCCTGCAAGCGGCTCTGGCAGAGGAGGATTTCCAAACCGTGGCGGAGCATTTGGCGGATATCGTGGAGCATCTTCCCTGGCGGGTGGAGCTTTGGGAGAGCGCGGGTCAGTACGCTTTCTTGGCTGAGGACTACACCTTGGCCCGTTACGCTTTCGAGCAGGCGGAGGAGGGGGAGGCCTTGTCTGGTGCGGGCCGGCTCGCCCTGGGGGACGTGTACCGCGCCCTGGGGGAGGATGCCCTGGCGGAGGAGGCTTGGGCTGGGGTGGACGGTTCGCCCGAGGCCCTGCGGCGTTTGGCCCTCCTTCACCGGGAGATGGGTGACATCCCGGCCACCATTGCCGATTGGCAAGCGTTGCTCGCTTTGGGGCAGGTCCCCGATGAAAGGGACGTTCACTACCAGCTTGGCCTGTTGCTTGCCGCGCACGCTCCCTGGGAATCCATCCCCCACCTGGAAGCGGCCGCGGATGCCTATCCCGCAGCTCAGGCCCTCGAACAAGCGCTAGCGAACGTTGCCGCCGATGCCGAAGCGGCCTACTTCCATGTTGTGGCTGGGCAGGCGCTGGCTTCTTCGAACGAGTGGTCACTGGCCAAATACGCTTTTCAGCAGTCGGTGAACGCCCGCGAGGATTACGCCGAAGCCTGGGCCTATCTCGGAGAAGCTTTGCAACACGCTCAGAAAAACGACCAGGAGGCGCTATCCGCCCTCCAAAAAGCCTTGACCTTAGACCCTGACTCCTTTGCGGCAAACATGTTCAGTGGCCTCTATTGGCAGCGCCAGGGCAAACCGGAAGAAGCCTTGGCCTATTTTGAGTCCGCTGCCGCGTTGATGCCGGATTCACCGGAGGTTTACGTGGAGCTGGGCCAAACCCTGGCGGCCCTGAGCCAGTTATCTGACGCGGAGGTTGCCTACCAAGAGGCAATTTCCCGCGCTCCCCAAGAAGCGGAGTATTACCGTCTCTTGGCCCAATTTTGCGTCCAATACCATCACAAAGTCCGCGACTTAGGTCTACCGGCCGCCCGGCAGGGCATGCGGCTGGCCGAAGAGGACCCAGCTTCCCCGGATGCGCTTGGCGTAGTTTTGCTTGAATTAGAAGATGAGTACAACGCTGAAAGGCTCTTTTTAGAAGCTGTTGACCTGGACCCGCAATACGCCCCCGCCCATTTGCATTTGGGCATGGTCTATCTCTACCAGGAGAAGAATATTCGCGCCCATTATCATCTCAATCAGGCCCTTGACTTCGCTACAAACCCGTCCCTGATTGAACACGCCCAGCATTTGTTGGGATATTTTGAGGAGTAAGATTGAGACCTTATTCAAATTGCTTCACGTTTCAGTCCACCCTTCCTGTCACGATTGCCTTCTTCAAGCCACCACTGCTACCTGAAACGATTGGCCCACCTTCTGAAAATCTTTTGTTTCTTGAAGCTCAAGTTTTCTCTCAATAGTTTCAAATTGCCTAACTAAATCTGGGGTGTACAATCGTTCACCGCACAGCAAACAGACCCCCACTTTCACGTTCAAAATCGCCGTGTTCACACCGCCGTACAGCACCTCTTTCACTTCTTTTTTGATAACGTCTCCACCACAACGGGGACATTTTTTAACATAACTCATCGTATTACTTACTTCCTTTCCTTCCAATTGATCCATAGATCAGGGTCAGGACGATAAACTGTAATTAAAATCCCTATCTGGCTTTCAGCAGCATAAGCCCAAACCGTATGCACTGGTTCGTGCTTTATCGTTTTGCCATATATCAAACAGCTTGGATAGGGGGTGTCTGTAGGATAATTTTCAATGACTTCACCCTTTAGGGTTGAGAAGAAAATTTCATCTAAGGTCAAATCATCATTTCTAGCCTCTCGTCTGGCGTGTTGGGTAATATTGACACGCTCAGTTTGAATGGCATTGATAATGTGAACGAGATACATTTAGCAAATCCAGTCTTAAACAAAATACAGCAAGATAAAAATATTATACCATTCATTTTCCCCCCCAACAAAAAAGGCCATCGGACTCACATCCAATGGCCTTTCACGTTTCATCGCGAAGCATCCCCTAGGGGGACGCGTTACTCATTACTCATTACTTTTCACTCATTACTCTTCACTCCAGCCTCCCCGTCGCGATGGCCTTCTTAACCTCCCCTACCGCTTTGGTGACTTCGATCTCGCGCGGGCAGGCGTCGGTGCAGTTGAAAATGGTATGACATCGGTAGACCCCAAACTGGTCGTTGAGGATCTCCAGGCGCTCAGCGGCGGCTTGGTCGCGGCTGTCGTAGATGAAGCGGTGGGCGTTGACGATGGCCGAAGGTCCCACGTACTCCTCGTTGATCCAGAAGGAGGGGCAAGACGTGGTACAGGAGGCGCATAAAATGCATTTGGTGGTGTCGTCAAAACGCGACCGCTCCTCCGGACTCTGCAAACGCTCCTTCATGGGCGGCGGGTCATCGTTGACAAAATAAGGCAAGACGCTCTTATAGTGCCTGAAGAAAGGCTCCATATCAACAACTAAATCTTTCTCAACCTCAAGCCCCAGAATAGGCTCTATTTTAACCGTCTTTGATTTTAGATCTTGAACCAAGACCTTGCAAGCCAAACGGTTGACGCCGTTGATGCGAATGGCATCCGACCCACACACGCCGTGCGCGCAAGAGCGCCGAAAGGTAAGTGTGCCATCCACATAATTTTTGACCTGCTCCAGCAAGTCCAGCACCCTATCTGTAGGTTCGGCCTCTAGGGTAAAGGTGTCAAAATGCTTTCCCTCATCATCTTCAGGATTATAGCGAAAAACTTTTAGCTTTACTTCCATAGTATCCTCTCTTAATAAGACCTCGCCTTAGGTTTGTATTTGGTGATGTCAACTGGCTTATACTCTAAGCGTACGCCGTCCTTGTCGAGCCAAGCCAGGGTATGTTTGAGCCAATTCTCGTCGTCGCGTTCTGTGTAATCATCGCGGGAATGAGCGCCTCGGCTTTCCTTGCGTTCCAGGGCGGAGACCGCGGTGACTTCCGCTAAATCTAAAAGGTTGCTCACTTCCCAGGCGTTCAGCACATCGGTGTTGAATTTTTTGCCATGATCATCAATAGAAATATGCTGGAAGCGCTCTTTCAAGGCCCGGATTTTATCGACGGCTTCTTGCATGCCCTCTTCTACCCGGAAAACGCCCACATGGTCGAACATGACCTCTTTCATTTCATTGGCGATGTCGGTAACACTTTCGGTGCCATCCTCACGGTGTAATTGCGCGAATTGTTCTTGGGCAAAATCAGCCGCATTGGCAGGGAGGGGAATAAAACTTGATCCCTGAGAATATTCAGCCGCTTTCAGGCCGGAGTATTTCCCAAACACAACCAGGTCCAAGAGAGCGTTGGTTCCCAGGCGGTTGGCACCGTGGGCGGAGACACAAGCCACTTCCCCGGCGGCGTAAAGGCCGGGCATAACCGTGTTCTCTTTGTCAATGACCACTTCCCCATACATATTGGTGGGGATGCCGCCCATAGCGTAGTGTGCGGTCGGTTGGACGGGCATGGGTTGCGTGACCGGATTCACGCCAATGTACGTTTCGCAGAAGTCGATAATATCCGGCAATTTGGCGAAGATGTCTTCGCCCGTCATCCGGTAGGGGGAACCGTCCGGGTTGGTGCGCCCGTCCTCGGCGGCGTATTTGTTGACCACCTCCGGGGTAACGTCCAGGTTCAGGAAACGTTTCCCGCCAATCCCCCGCCCGGCTTTCATCTCCAGGTACATGGCCCGGCTGACCACGTCCCGCGAGGCCAGATCTTTGACAGTGGGGGCATATTCCTCCATGAAGCGCTCACCCTTATCGTTGATCAGGACGCCACCTTCGCCGCGCACGCCCTCGGTAATGAGGATGCCCATCTTGTAGATGCCCGTGGGGTGGAATTGGAAAAACTCCATGTCCTCAGCGGGAATGCCGCGCCGCAGGGTGATGGCCACCCCATCCCCCGTGTAGGCGTAGGCGTTCGAGGTGATCTCCCACACCCGGCCATGGCCACCCGTAGCAAAAATGACCGCTTTGGCGTGGAAGATGTGGAACTCGCCCGTCTCCAGCTCGATGGCCACCACGCCGGCCGCCTTGCCGTCCTCCACCAGAAGATCCACCACGTGGAACTCATCAAAGAAATTGACCTTGTTCTTGATGCTTTGCTGGTACAAAGTCTGGAGGATCATGTGCCCGGTGCGGTCAGCGGCGTAACAGGCCCGGCGGACAGGTTTCCCCGTCTCATTGTTGGTGTGTCCCCCAAAGGGACGTTGGGCGATGGTGCCGTCGGGATTGCGGCTAAAGGGGAGGCCCATGTGTTCTAGCTCATAAACGGCCTGAACAGCTTCTTGGGCCATAAACTCAATGGCGGTTTGATCCCCAAGGTAGTCACTGCCTTTAACGGTGTCGTAGGCGTGCCACTCCGGGTGATCTTCTTCCGTGTTCCCCAGGGCTGCGCCAATTCCGCCCTGCGCCGTGCCCGTGTGGGAACGTGTGGGGTAAAGCTTAGAGATCACGGCAGTGCTGACATGCTGGGAAGCGTACAAGGCCGCCGTGAGGCCAGCCCCACCGGCTCCGACGACGATCACTTCGTGTTGATGTTTTTGCATATTGTTTTTCCTCAGATAATTCCGATATTGAAACTCTCGCTCTCAGGAACCTGGTACCTTCTAAAGCTAAAGGAAGCGGTGAAACCAGGTTTTAGATGTCGAGATGCTAGGAGTTTATAATGACGAAAATAACGGCTAATAATGAGAAGAGCCACACAAGAAAAATGATTCCTCTCCAGAATACTTGCCAAAATCCAGGGTTTGTGTAGTCTTCCGCCACGACCCGCAGCCCGTTGAAGCCATGCGTGAACCCAAAGAAAGCGATCATGATCTGCATAATCTGCCAGAAGGCACCGCCCCACGGCACATAGTCGGGGATATTGCTGCTCGTAACGTGGCTGACGTTGGGGAAAAATGTCCAACGCATCAGGGTGCCCAAGTCCATTTGGGTTCTTGCGCCCATGACAAGGGCGGCCGTAATGCCAATCAAGCCCAAAACAGGAAGCGCTAAACCCGACAGACGAGTAAACATCCACATTGTATATTCTAGATTCCAGCCCGGTTGAGGCACTTTACGTGATTGCATAACTGGCTCCTATTCCCCTGCCAAAAAACGGCTAATCATAACGAAGGCTGTTAATCCATACACTGGCAAAATAATAAACCACTCAAGCCAGGTGGACTCACGCTGGTATTCGATGAATTTAGGCCATAGATCAAGAACAATGATCCTCAGGCCATTCACACCATGGAAAATAATACCAAAAACGACAAAGAGCTGAAAATAAAGGGATTGATAAACCGTGTTTATGGCTATTCCAATATCCCCGCCTAGAAGAGAGGCGATAACGTGCAAAGCGATAAAGACGATCATCCCCAAGCCCGTAATACGGTGAAGTATCCAGGCCAACATTGGGCCGCCCCCTTTGTATCTCAACCCTGCTAATAAACCTACTTTTCTATCAAGAGTCATACGCCTCCTTACCTTGAGCCATGTAATATTTACCAAAGACAACGTTTGTCAGAAGACAATGTTTGTCAGAAGACAATTAGGATATGGATTTTCTCCTCCCCATAATATTAGAATTATTGCTTGGTACTTGAAATTTTGAAAGTGATAAAGCTCACCGTTCGTTAGGTCTAGACATCATCAGCCCCAGAAAGCGTTCTCATATATAATGACTTTCAGCGTTATCATCAATAGAAGGGAGTAACATATCACATTTCACGTTTCACTCTTCACCCATCACCATCCAGGAGAGGATTATGAGCAAAAAAACTAGCGCAACCCATATTGACCGCCGGGGATTTGTAAAAATAGTGATAACATTCTTGGGGACAATTATGGGCGTTGTCATAGGGTTGCCAGGCATCAGCTATTTCATTTCACCAGCCCTAAAGGCGGAAAAAAAAGATGATTGGATACCAGCCGGAGAACTCGAAAGTTACCCTCTTGGCACGCCGACGTTATTCAACTTCACCCAAACAAAGATGAACGGTTGGGAAAGAAGCAGTCAAAGTTATGGCGTATATGTGCTCCGAGAAGATGAAAAGAAAATAACCGCTTTCTCCAACGTGTGCACACACCTTAGCTGCCGGGTAAGTTGGAAAGAGGATGAAAAAGCCTACCTCTGCCCTTGCCATGATGCCGCCTTCGACATCCAAGGCGAGGTGATCCACGGCCCACCTCCTCACCCTCTTGATGAATACCAAACCAAAATCGAAGACGGCACGCTCTACATCCATTTACAAGAAGGATAACAACCATGGAAAATGCATTCAAGTGGCTAGATGAACGTCTAGGCCTAAACGAAATCTATGCAGAAGTTCTTGATCGCCAAGTCCCTAAAGTCAATTGGTGGTTTACCCTGGGAAGCGCCAGCCTCTTCTTGGCCATCATGCAAGGCGTTACCGGCATATTTCTCACCATTTACTACGTCCCCTCACCGGATCATGCCTACGACAGTATCAACTACATCATGAACGGCGTCCAATTCGGATGGCTGATTCGGGGGATTCACCACTGGGGCGCCAGCCTGCTGGTCGTGACCGTTTTCATCCACCTCCTGCGCGTGTTTTTCTACGGGGCCTATAAGTACCCCCGAGAATTCACCTGGGTCACGGGCGTCGTCCTCTTTTTACTCACCCTTGGCATGGGATTTACGGGATACTTGTTGCCATGGAACCAGCGTTCCTTCTGGGCAACCATGGTGGGGACAGAGATAGCGGGAACAGCGCCCGGTGTGGGAGGGTTTATCCTGCGTGTCTTGCGGGGGGGAACCGATTTAAGCGCGGTCACCTTGGCCCGTTTCTTCTCCATGCACATTTGGATTCTCCCCGCGGTTGCCATGCTTACCGTGGGCACTCACCTTTACCTGGTTATCCGCCTGGGCATCTCTCACATCCCTGGCGAAGATGAATGAATTTCCACGACAAGACCTGCGAGGTTTCCAAAACCTCAGAGGTCTTGCCGTTCCGTATTGGATCTGAGGAGAATTACCGTGAACGAAGAACAAAAAAAAGCCTATAAAAAGAAATACAAAGAGGCCAAACAAGAAGGCGTGCGTTTTTGGCCTCATATCATCTATAAAGATTTGCTGATGTCCTTTGCCATCTTTTTGCTCCTTGTCGGGCTAGCCACCTTTGTGGGCATCCCCCTGGAGCCAAAAGCCGACCCCAGCGACTCGTCTTACATCCCCCGCCCGGAGTGGTATTTCCTCTTCCTCTTCGAATTCCTGAAATTTATTCCGGGGCAACTAGAATGGGTGGGCACGGTGGTCATTCCCGGCCTGGCCATTGTGGCCCTTTTCCTCCTGCCCTTTTATGACAAATCTCAAGTGCGTTTTTGGAAGAAGCGCAAAATTGGCATTTCCATTATGGGCGTAATTGTCCTGGCCATGGTGGGCCTCACCGTCCGGGCTGTGGCCACAACGCCAGAAATGGAAGAAACCACCGTCGCCTCCTCCGTTCGGGAGCAAGTTGTCCAGGGAGAGGACCTATATTCTGTGCATTGCGTGGAATGTCACGGCCCCGATGGCGAGGGGGGAGAGATTCAAGGTGTGGAAGGCCTGGAGGGCGTCACGGTGAAGTCAATTAGCAGCCGAGACGAAATGTACACCCGTTCCGATGAGACTTTAGCCGCCATCACCAATTATGGCCAACAAGACCTGGGTATGCCTCCCTACGGGTTAGCTTACGGTGGGCCATTAACAAAAGCCGAGATTGAAGCCATTGTTGCTTTTATGCGTTATACCTGGGACGACAGGATAGAGCTTCCCCCGGAGGCCGTTATCGCCACCCTGCCCGCCTGGGAAGAAGGTTTTGTTCCCTCCTATGAGGTGGAAATCTCACGCATTGTCAAGCGCAACTGCTTTTCTTGCCACCGCCCCGGGAAAGATGATAATAATAACTACCTCATGGGCAGTTACGAGGAGATTCTCACCACCGGTGACAACGTTGAAAACAACCTCATTCCCGGCGACCTGAACAGCTATGTCTACCAGACCATCACCGGCAACCCCATCCTTGATCCCGACACAGGAGAGGTACTCATTCACCAAATGCCCCTCACCAAGCTCATGAAGGAAGACTACATTAAAATGTTCGAGGCTTGGATCTTGAATGACATGCCAGAAACTGTGGAAGAGGCCGAAGCGCTCATGGCTACTCCGACGCCCACCCCTGAGCCTACTACAGAAGAAGCTACGGAAGAACCGGCCACGGAACCCACAATAACACCTGAAGGGTAAAGCCCGCTTCCCGGAAAATAAAAAAGCCTCCCTAGCTAGGGAGGCTTTTTTATTTGCGCAAGAGGGGTCATTTCAAACTAATTCCTGTTGTCGCTTCAGTCATACAAATTATGCTTACTGCCAACATTTTCCCATTTGGGTCAGCTAAATTGCCCATAATCTCATACATCTGGCCATATTTGGAATTCTTCAACTTCTGCGAGAAAATCAGAAAAAGAAACCTCTTCACATGAAATATGCTCGGTAGGGTTTCCCATAGGGTGAACGTGCCACCCCATTTTTGTGTTATCTTTCCCATAAACGCGAATATCTTCTACGATATAAGTAAAGGCTGTTTTGTTCGTAATGATATTATAAAACACTTCTATGAAAGAGTCGTCCAGGAGATGAATACGCATACTAAGAATATCCAGGTCGTACGACCTGACTGTATAAGCACGCACAATGGGAGATTGAGCACATACAGCAATGATATTCTCAATAAGCTTGTGAGTTGTTACGCCAGCCAATTGTATGTAGCCTCTAAACGATGTTGGCGGGTAACGAGCGCCTCCCATTCCAAATAGTCACGCTCAGCTTCCCAAGTATAATCTTCGTCTTTATCCTCAGCTTCCCATTGCTGATCATACTCATCGAACGACATTCCATACTTTTCCCTAAATCCTTGTCGTGATACTTTGATTTTCATTAGGCGATGTTCGATGGAATCTCGAAGCACCAGTTGCAAGGCAATGTCTGGGCGTTCTTCACCAGTCAATTCGTGTAAAATCTGTGCAGTATTTTTGGGAAGTGTCAGGGTAGACATGTCTCCTAAAGTCATGATACGCACCTCTCAATTTTTACTTCCTGGATAAAAAAGATTTTATCATGTTCTCGAACGTAAGCTGTAGATCATGTTACGGATTGGCAAAGAGGGTATTCTCCAAAGAGATCAACTTCGAAGCCAGCACTTCCAAGTCCAATTCGGCAGCATTAATATCCTCATCTAATTCATTCACGACCAAGTCAAGGCGTTGCTCCATGCTTGCGACTACGTCCCGTTGGTCAGCGTTGAGCATGGGCTTTAGGGTCTTAAGCGTTTCTTCTACTTTATCAAGTTCCAGGCTGACTTCGGCGAGATCGCCATCATAAAGGGCCAAGAGAGCATCCGTCACGGCAACCCGTGCACTCAATATGGTGATATGGGTGTTGACAGCTTCCACTTCATCCTCTAAGCTTTCATTCGTCGTCTCCAAAGAAGATAAACTTTCCACCTCGCCACGAAGAGAAGCTATTTTTTCTTCAGCGGCTACCAAATCCGCTTCGGCCTCTTCTAAGGTCGCCTTTGCAGGCCTATAAACAGTGATATGGGATGTCGCATACCCGGCTAAAAGGAGGAGGAAAATTCCCAATACCCAAATCGCTACCCGCCGAATAAGTTTAGCGGCTTTGGTATTTCTCCGTTCAGCCCTTTTCTGTTTTTTGGCCGCCTTTTTGGCTTTGGCGGCTTCTTTTTCTTCCTTCTTCCTGGCCTTCTTTTCTTGGCGCGTTTCTGGCTCCGTCTCAGTAGGAATTTCCCAGGGTGTTTCATCTGCTACAGATTCTATAGCTGGTGTCTCTACTTCAGCGGCTTCTATTCCTGGCACCTTTGCTTCAGAAGTTCCTGCTTCTGGCGACTCCACCTTTTGTTCGTCAAGTTGTTTTTCTTTTTCTTCCATCTCGCATTCTCCTTTTGGTAATGGGTATCTATGGCAAATTATACCTTACTCCAAGCGTTTCTCAAGTTGTATAGGCCAAATATGTTTGCCCTAGGCTCCAAAACAAAAAAGCCGGGGGATACCCGGCTTTTCGTTTCACTTTGATTCTAATAAAAAGCCACCTTACTTGGCCTTGACTTCGATCGTGCGGGGCAAGGCTTCTTCTGCTTTGGGAACGCGCAGGTAAAGGATGCCTTCCTCAAGAGTAGCATTGGCTTCCTTGACATTTAACAGCGTAGGAAGTTTAACTCGGCGACGGAATTTGCCCGTGGGGCGCTCTTGACGCAGATACTTCACATCCTCTTCCTCAATCTGAGGGAATTCGCCTTGAATATCAACAACATCTTCTACGATCTCAATGGCAATGTCTTCAGATTTTAGGCCAGGAATGACTGCCTCGATGATATAAGAGTTTTTTTCCATTTTCACGTTTAGGGGAACATGGACATCGCAAGTAGGCATACCGTGGTAGCGATTAACTGGATTGGTTCTAATGTGACGATGACGATGGGGGGCTAGATACATTTTCATTTTAAATCTCCTTTTGTGTACAAATATAGTGAACTTGATCACTGACTGAAATTTTCGATTACGCTCTATATAATACACAAACTATGTTAGAAGAACGCTAACAAAGCATAAATTTTACATATGCAAATCATCAGCGTTTTATTAACACCGCAAGCTATACTCTACTAACTAATCAAGAAGACGTGCCACAAGGATCAAATGCCTACTCTCCGGTGTATACTCCCCCTTCTCAAAATCCCCGTAGACAGCGTCCAGGCACAGGCCTGCGTTGGCGATCTCGTTCTTATAAACCTCAACTGGCACATGATAATGTTTCGTGGACATGGTCAAGCGTTCCACCTGCCCATCAGGCAAAAGGTGATCATAGTGCCAACGCCAAGTCACGCCACCTTGAGTGCCTTCAATGGCGCTGCTGGCCTGGACAGGGTTCCCTGTTTGGGGATGAGGGAAGACTTCCTCGAGACTTGTTTCGCCCTCTGATTCCCCCCTAAGTTGCGCCAAAATAGCCGGATTGGGCAAGCTAACGGCGAATACCCCCTTCGATTCAAGATGCCCGGTCACAGTCTGGTAAACGGCTTCGCGTTCCCCGACGTCTAGAACGCTAAATGTGTTACAAGGAGAGATCACAGCCCCAAAACGTGCCCCTGCACAAAACTGGGTCATGTCGGCCTGGAGGAGGAAGACTCGCTCCCGAACGGAGTCGGGTTCCCCGGCCAGATTCGTCCCCGCCACCTCCAGCATGGCCTGGTCCCGGTCAATCCCCCACACGGAACAACCGGCCCGCGCCAGGGGGATGGCAACGCGCCCCGTCCCGCACCCCAACTCCAAGGCGGTCGCCCCCTCCGCAAATTGCTTCCAGAAGGGGATGTCCTCCTGATAGGCTTTGTGATGGGCATGGTACAACTTTGCTAACATCTTCTCTCTCCCGGGCGCGAGAACGCACCTTGACGTTGAGTCTAGTTAGCATTATACTGCTTTGCGCAGAAAGTTACCGGGGTGTAGCGCAGAGGGAAGCGCGCCGCGTTTGGGACGCGGAGGTCGGCGGTTCAAGTCCGCCCACCCCGACTTTTTTTATTTAACAAACCCTTAGATTTCCACTTTTGTGTTATCGCCCAGGTTGACGGTCACGGCTTGTCCCGTCACTTGGGCGTTTTGGCCAATTAACGTATCCTGCAGGATAAGGTTGGCCACTTGAGAATCTTCCTCGATGACCGTGTTCTGGATCACGCAGCCCTGCACCCGGCACCCGGCCCCGATGGCGACATGCGGTCCCAGCATAGAATCTTTCACCTCTGCCTGGGGATGGACATAAATGGGGGGCGTGACTCTCACGCTCGAGCGTTCTGCTACCTGGGAAGAATTTTCGTGCCCGTGTTCCAAGAGATAGCGATTGGTTTCCAGGACGGCTTCCGGTGTGCCTGCATCCAACCACACATCCACCTTTTCGGTGCCCATCTTGGTTTCTTCATCTTCCAGCATAATGTTTATGGCGTCCGCTAAAAAATACTCGCTTTTCAATTGGATATCGCGCCGAATTTGTTCCTCAATGGCCTCTACCAATAGCTTGCCTTCCTTGAAATAATAGAAGCCCACCACGGCCAGGTTGTTGTCCATAGACTTTGGCTTCTCGATAAGGCGCGTAACTTGGCCGTCCTCGTTGACCTCCGCCACCCCAAAACGCCGGGGGTCGGGAACAGCCTTCACCCAAGCAACAATGTCTAATTCTTCGTCGGTCAGGAAAGAGAGGTCGGTTTCGATTAAGGTGTCAGCAAAGACCATCAACATTGGCCCGGTGAGGTGCTCGCGGGCCAAATACAGGGCATGAGATTGGCCGCGCATCTCTTCTTGAACAATATAATGCACCTTGAATTCAGGATGTTCCTTGGCCATGTATTCTTTTATTTTCTCCCCCAGGTAGCCAATGATGAACACAAATTCCACGTTTTTGGGGTCCGGCAAGGTGACAAACATATCCAAGACATGCCCCAAGACGTTATTATCCGCTAGGCGGATCAATTGTTTGGGGCGGCTCCAGGTTTGTGGGCGAAGACGTGTACCGAAACCTGCCATGGGGATAACGATCTTTATTTTTTGTGACATAAGACCTCTCTATTTCTAATCGCGAATTCACCGGGACTTTTCCTCATGGGCAGAGGCCAAACCGTGTTTTGAACTGTTTCTAAAAGTGTTTGCCCTGTGTGTCTGCCTATTTCTGAACCATTACGCTTTACAGGGTAATTATATCGGAGAAGCAAATAATTATATAGTTGACAAACAGCTTAATGGTGTGGATGTGTGTCGATTTTGCGGGCAACACCAATTGCCTTAGCCTTGTCTTCACCCAATAATATCCACAATTGACCCAGAAACGGTTATAATCTATGTATCATGCAGAAATACTCCCAAAAAATCACGTTCCTAATTACTATTATCGCCCTCTTGGCATCCTTTCTAACCGCTTGTGTGACGAAAACAACTGAAGAAGTTCAAGAAACAAAACCAAAAATCACCTCCTCGCCCATTCCTCCTACCCGGACTCCTTTTCCGCCCACGCCGACCCCCATCCCGGTTGCGGCCGTGGTGAACGGAGATACGATTCTCGTAGAAGAATACCAGGCTGAGTTAGCCCGTTATCAAATGACCCTTGACCGAGAATTGACAGAGGAAGACAAAGAAATTGTTATCAATGATCTGATTAACCTAACTCTCTTGGCACAAGCGGCTCACAGCGCGGGGTTCGATCTAAGCGAGGAGGCTCTTCAATCTCGTATAGAGGAATTAGATAGCGGAGAACAACCCTTGGATGATTGGCTTGCGACTTATGGTTACAGCGAAGAGAGCTTTCAACGCAGCCTGGCAAGGTCAATGGCCGCGGCCTGGATGCGAGATGAGATCCTTGCCGAAGTTCCCGAAACAGCAGAACAAGTCCATGCTCAGCAGATGTTATACTATACAGAAGCGGAAGTAAACTATGCGATCGGCCAACTGGAAGCTGGCATAGACTTTGCACAACTAGCAGCCACGCACGATCCTCAAACGAAGGGCAATTTGGGTTGGTTCCCCCGTGGGTATCTGACCATCCCCAAAATAGACGAAACAGTTTTCAACCTGGAAGTTGGGGATTATAGTGATATTATTGAGACAGAGATTGGATTCCACATCATAAAAGTCATCGAAAAAGAAGAAAACCGCCCTCTTCCCCTCGATATATTGAACGTATTGAAGGAAAAGGCACTTCACAATTGGCTTGAAAGACGCTGGAAGCTTAGTACAATAGAAATAACACTTCCCTAGGAAAATATTCAGGAGAAGAACTATGTCATCCTCCCCTTTTGACTTCATCGATGAAGCGACTGACTCCACCAAGGGCTTAGAGACAACAGAGCTAGCGTGGAATATTTTCACAGTGCTGATGCTGGTGGCAACTGTTGTCATGGCCTTTATCTTCTTGGGTATCTTTGTCAACCCACAGAGCGGATTTAATCCATTTCCGCCACCTACTATGCCTGTCCTTGTCTTGCCTGCCACTTTTACGCCTACCCCGCAAAATGTACTTCCTTCCACTTGGACACCTCTCCCTTCGGGCACCCCGCTGCCCACCAACACCCCGCTGCCAACCGGAACACCAACCCCCACCGAGACCCCTTCTCCCCCCACCGCGACTACTGAACCATCCCCAACCATAGCCGAGGCTGAACAATCTTTCCAAGTTCAAGAAGGGTCGCCCGCTTATATCAACAATTTTGCCCACGCCGATGCAGGATGCCAATGGCTTGGGGTGGCTGGGCTGCTATTCGATATCAATGGCGAACCAATCACTGATTCCTCTGTGGTCATCGAAGTTGGCGGCGTTTTAGACGGGGAAGAAATTTCCTATCTCACATTAAGTGGTCTGGCCTCAGGCGCACCGTATGGTGAAGGAGGCTATGAGATCGTTCTCGGAGATACGCCAATTGCCTCTTCGGAATCACTGTGGATTCAACTGAAAACGCCCAGCGCAGAATTAGCGCTCTCAGAAAAAATATATTTCGACACCTTCGAAGACTGCCAAAAGAACCTCGTCTTGATCACATTTGTTCAAGTGGAGTAAGAGAAGGTTTCCGGGCAATTGCCCCACTGCTTAGCTTTCTATCAGACCCTAAAGGCTTCAGAGGCGGGTTAGAATCCTTTAGGGTCTTGTATCGCTTAGAGTTCCCCCAGCCATGAAAACCCAAATCATTCAACTGGAATCTCACGACGAGACGATTTCTGTCAAAGATAAAATAGAGTGGTCGCAAACCCACCGTGTATTGTTGCTCTGGCCTAGGCGGGGAAAAATTTTACGCGAGCAATTAGACCTTGTCTCCCTGGAGCGACACTGCGCCAAGCTGGGGAGTCAGTTGGCCATAGTTTCTAAAGACCCCAATGTCCATTTTCACGCCCGCCAGGCGGGGATTCCCGTTTTTAAAACGAAGTCAGAGGCACAAAAAAAGCCTTGGCGGCGTTCGTGGCGCTATTACCAGAGAAAACGGATCCAAAAGAAAGCCTCGAAACCTAGAAAAACTGATCTTTCTCATTCCCCACGGAAGGAAAATAGACCGCCAGCAATGCCCCTATGGAAACGATTGGGAATATTTACAATAGGCGTCATTGCCGTGCTGGCTATCGCCATCCTGTTATTCCCCAGCGCCACGGTTCGAATTCAGCCTCGCAGCCAATGGACTGAGCATACGCTCCAGGTTCAGGGCAGCGTAGACACTGCGTTTGTTCACGTTTCGGGACTGGTTCCCATCCAGGAAGTGGTGACCAACCTTGAAAAACGGGCCACGGTCCCCTCCAGCGGGAGCGTGCAAATCCCCGACACTTTTGCTACTGGGACTGTAATTTTTTCCAACCTAACTTCGCAGGCTATCACCATCCCCCGGAACACGATCCTCAGCACGACACAGGAACCACCTACCCATTTTGTGACCACCTCTGAGGTGATTGTTCCAGCCGGTTTGGGTGAAGAGGTTGAGGCAAATGTGAAAGCCCGCAAACCGGGCGTTGACGGGAATCAAGCCGCGGATACGATCTCGGCCATCGGCTCTTCGCTGGGTGCCAGCCTGAAAGTCACCAATCCGAAACCTACCACTGGCGGCGCGGATGTCGTGCTCCCAGCTCCATCGGCCTATGATAGGCAAACCCTCACCCAAGAGGTACTAGAAGAACTCGAAGCCAGTGCCTTAGACTCAATCAGAGATAAAATTTCTCCCGACGACGTGCTCCTCAGCGAAGTGCCCCTCATCAAAGAGATTGAGTTGCAGCGCTATTCGCCACCTGAAGGCCAGCCTGGGGGAGAACTAGAGCTTACCATGCGGGTACAATTCTCGGCTTGGGTCGCCCGTGGGGAGGATTTGCGCGAGCTGGGAGAAAAAACGCTGGCAGCCAGCCAAGCCAGAGCGGGGTATCAACCCCTTCCCTCCACCCTCCAAATCCGAAACCTGACTGAGCCGGTGGGAGATGACGGGGCAGCGTGGAGAGTATTGATCATGTGGCAGAACCAAGCTGTTTGGAACGAGTCAGAAATTGCTCGGCTCCTAGCGGGGCGAAATCCCCAGCAAGCCCAGGAGCTGCTCAAAGCCTATGAGGCGATCGGAGAGCCGATGATAACGTTAAATCCAAGCTGGTGGCCCTGGTTGCCATTTTTGCCGTTTCGGGTGACGGTGAGCAGTGAGCAGTGAGCAGTTTTCAGTGAACAGAGAAGTAGGGCTGGGGTGACCGCTTCTAAAACCAGTAGAGACATTAACGAGGAGTTTCCCTAATGGGAACAAGTGGCCGCATCTTAGCGATTGATCCAGGCGATAAACGTTTAGGGCTGGCCTTGAGCGATTCCACAGGGACGATTGCCAACCCCCTAAAGGTGCTCCAACACGTTTCGCGCCAGGAGGACGCCGAGGCCATTGCTCAGTTAGCCGCCGATCACAACGTCGTGACCATTGTCGTCGGCCAGGCCATCAACTGGGATGGAGAAGTTTCTTTCCAGGGGAGGAAAGCAGCCCGTTTGGCTGGCGCCATTCGCGCCAAAACAGAGATTCCCGTCAAGCTTTGGAATGAGTATGGCAGCACGCAGGCCGCCCAAGACGCTCGCCTGGCGATGGGGGTCTCACGCGACAGGCGCGGAGGACACTTAGACGAAGTAGCGGCCACGGTGATTTTACAAAATTACTTAGAGTCTCAACTTCAACAGGAATAACCCATGCCCAAAAAACGCCTTGCGCGGATTAAAGCCATTCTCTTTCTCACCTTGGTCGCCTTGGGGGTGTTGGCATTTTGTTTTCTGGGGGAGGTGGTGACCAGTATCCCAGACCGGGCGGAACAACTGTTTGGCCCACCAGCTCCTGGCCTGGGAACAGCTCGGCTTTATTACCAATCTCTCACCCTCACCTGGCAATCGGAAAAACTTACCACCCCGGCCAACGCCCAGGGCGGAAGGGTCGTTTTCACCATACTCCCTGGCGAATCTCCCACAAAAATCATCCAAGGACTTAAAAAAGCCGATTTAATAACACATGCCCAAGTTTTTCGAACCTATTTGATTTATAAAGGCCTAGACACCAGCATCCAGGCCGGTGAGTACACGCTGAGCCAAAGCATGTCCCCTGTGGAGATTGCCCAGGCGCTGCAGGATGCCACTCCCACCGAGACCACCTTTACGCTTTTGGCGGGATGGCGGGCAGAGGAGATTGCCCAGGCCCTCCCCGCGGCCGGGCTTGAGGCCGCCCCCGAAGCCTTTATGGAATCAGTCCACGACCAGGCCGCTGAGGGATTCTTGTTCCCCCAAAGCTATCAACTCCCCCGGAAGGCTTCCCCGGCAGAACTGGTGGCCGCTTTCCGGCAAGAATTTGATAACCAGGTCACGCCCAGCTTGCGAGAGGGTTTCGAGGCAGAAGGGTTTTCCCTGCAAGAGGCCGTCACTTTGGCTTCCATAGTAGAACGCGAAGCGGTGCTCGATGAGGAAATGCCCCGCCTGGCTTCAGTTTTCATCAACCGTTTGCGGGCAGATATGACCCTGAGCGCGGATCCCACGGTACAATACGCCCTTGGTTATGACGAAACGCAGCATACTTGGTGGACAAATCCGCTCTCGCTCCAAGACCTAGAAATCACTTCCCCCTATAATACCTATAATAATCAAGGCCTCCCCCCAGGCCCAATCTGCAATCCCAGCCTGGAGGCCTTGCAAGCCGTCGCCTCTCCGGCCCAGACAACTTATTATTATTTTCGAGCAGCGTGCGACGGCTCGGGGCGGCATTTATTCTCAGAGACTTATGAGGAGCATGTGGGGAAGGGGTGTGAGTAGTGAGGGGTGAGTTAAGAGTTGCGAGTGGCGAGTTAGGGGTTAGGGCTGATCTCTCAAGGTCTCCCGACCTGAGAGTGGGGGATGACCGAAGGTCTCCGGTTGCGAGGAGCGAGTAGCAGGTGGCGATTTTGCGAATGGTACGATTGTATTTTGTTATCCTCTCGTGTATACTGTAGATAGTATGTTGAGCGATGGGTTCCGAGAATTACGGGCAAGAAGAAACATTGGATAATAGGAGCTGTGATCAAGATGAGAACAAAACTTGTGGGACGTTATATCGTCACTGACCCAGAAATTTGTCATGGCAAACCGACTTTCCGTGGAACACGCATTTTAGTTGCTGATGTTTTAGAACAAGTCGCTGATGGAATGGCCTGGGAAACAATTATCGAAGAATGGCGAAACAGCATTAGCTATGAAGCCATAGCTGAAGCTGTCAGGTTATCAAGACATGCCTTTCTTGACAATGTGGATAAATACACTTTGGAGACATTATCCGCATGAACATTCTGGACGAAAACATCATAGACAATCAACGCCGTCTGCTAAAAAGCTGGCGAATACCTATCCGGCAAATTGGTTATGAGATAGGACGAAAAGGGATGAAAGATCAAGAAATCATCCCTTCAACAAGGCCACCTCAAGCACCTCATCCATAGTTTCCACGAGTATGATTTTCAACTCTTCACGCGCCTGGTCGGGGACGTCTTCGAGATCCATTTCGTTTTTGTGGGGGATAACGACTTTCTCTAATCCGGCGCGGTGCGCGGCGACCACTTTCTCCCGCACGCCTCCCACGGGCAAGACCCGTCCCCGCAGGGTGATCTCCCCCGTCAGGCCGACCTCTTTCCGCACCGGACGTCCCGAAAAGGCGGAGGCCAAGGCCACGGTCAGGGTTATCCCTGCGCTAGGGCCTTCTTTGGGCACCGCTCCCTCTGGTATGTGAATGTGAATGTCGAGGTTTTCATATTTCTTCAGGGAGATGCCAAGCTGTTTAGAACGCGATTTCAGGTAGGTCAGGGCCGCTTGGGCGGATTCGGTCATCACATCCCCCACCTGGCCGGTAATTTGTAGTTTGCCCTTGCCCTCTACCAAAAGAACCTCAACGGGCATGGTTCGCCCTCCGCTCTGCGTCCAGGCTATGGCTGTGGCCACACCGATCTCGTCTTTCTCTTCGGAAGAGAGGGGGAAAAAGCGGGCCGGGCCTAAAAAGCGGTCTAGGGAGTCAACGCGGATCAGGGTCGGGTATTCCTTCCCCTCCACTTTGGCGCGGGCAACCTTGCGGCATATGCGCCCAAGTTCGCGCTCCAGGTTACGCACACCTGCTTCGCGGGTATATTCCCGAATGAGGCGCTGCAGCGCCGCTTCAGAAAAACGGATGCCTTCCCCGCTCAGGCCGTTTTCCTCAATTTGCCGGGGGATCAGGAAACGGTTGGCAATTTCTAGTTTTTCTTCTTCGATATAGCCGGGGAACTTGATAACCTCCATGCGATCCAACAAAGCCATGGGAATGGTATCAAGGGTGTTGGCCGTGGTGATGAACATCACCGAAGATAAATCAAAAGGGATTTCCAGGTAATGGTCAGAAAAAGCGTAGTTTTGTTCGGGGTCCAAGGTTTCTAATAAAGCCGAAGAAGGATCGCCTCGAAAGTCATTGCCCATTTTATCAATCTCATCGAGCATGAAAACGGGGTTAGCGCTTCCGGCCCGGCGGATGGTCTGGAGAATGCGTCCCGGAAGGGCGCCAATATACGTCCGGCGGTGACCACGGATTTCTGCCTCATCGCGAATGCCGCCCAGTGAGACGCGCACAAAGTTGCGGTTCAGGGCCTCGGCTATAGAATTCCCAAGGGAGGTTTTCCCCGTTCCGGGGGCACCCACAAAGCACAAAATTGGCTGGCGAGCATCGGCCTGGCGCAAGCGTTTCACAGCAATATATTCCAAAATGCGATCCTTGGCCCGTGGGAGGCCATAATGATATTTATCTAGCACGTGAGCAGCGTTGGAGACATCTAAATTATCCGCCGTATATTCATCCCAGGGCAACCCTAGAATCCAGTCCAGGTAATTGCGCAAAATGCCAACTTCAGGGGACATGGGAGGGATCTTGCTCAGGCGTTCGATCTCTTTATTGGCCCGGGCCTGGGCGTGTTCTGGTAAATTTTTCTCGACCAATTTCTCACGAAGTTCGGCCACATCACTAGACCATAGGTCGCTTTCGCCCAGCTCAGACTGAATGACCTTCATTTTCTCACGTAAATAAAACTCGCGTTGGGTTTGGTCTACTTGCTCGCTGGTTTCAGCGCGGATTTCATTTTCCAACTCGAGTATCCTCACCTCATGGGCCAACAAAGCCAAAAGACGATTCAAGCGCCGGTTAGGAGAAGTTTCCAACAAAAACGCCTTTCGTTCAGGGAAATCAAGCCCCAGGGTGTTTGCCAAGATATCGGCCAACCAACCAGGATCTTCAATCCCCTGGGCCTGAAAATAAAATTCCTCTGGCCATGTGTCATTCAACTGGACACACCGCCGAAAGAGCTTCAAGGCGGAGCGCATCTTGGCTTCCAGCGGGTCGGTCATCCTCGTCATCTCCCGAAGGGGACGTGCTCGAACACGCAAATAAGAATCCAGTTGGGTAAATTCGACAATTTCCACCCGCCTCCGGGCCTGAACCAGGGCCGAATGCGAGCCATCGGGCAGCTCCAGCAATTCCCCCACAGCCAATTCCACGCCCACCGGCAAAAAACTATCGGGGCCAGGATAATATTCATTAGGCTCTTGTTGGGTAAGAGCAACTAGGGTCCGATTTTGAGCCTGGCTGTCGATGATGGCCCACACCGTTTGTTCACGGCCTACAAAAAGGGGAGAAACCATGTGAGGGTAGACGATCATATCCCGCAAGGGTAAAACAGGAGCTTCTATAAGCCCTTCGTGGTCGGGGCGGCGGTCACGGATGCGGTACAAAGCCTCGGTCTGATCGCCTAAAATATCCTCAAAATCTAAATCCGGGTCAAAACCAAAATCAAATTCAGCCATTATCCTTCTCCAAATTTCTCTCGCCAGGCTATGCGTGCGCTGGCGGCTGCAAATAAACTCCCCGTCACCAAAACCAAAGACTCTTTTCCGGCAACATCTAAGGCCCGCCACAGGGCATCACCAACGTTTGGGACAGCTTCCCCAGGGACATCAAAGGGACCAGCGGCGGCCCACAATTCATCCGCGTCCATGGCCCGGGGATGCGTGGCCTGGGTGCAGATCAAGTACGCCGTATGCGGCAACAATTCCGAAAACATCCCTTCCAATTGCTTATCGGCCGAAATCCCAAAGACGACAACCATGGGCTTCTCTGCGAAAAACTCTTCGATGGCTTGGCGCAATTTAAGGATAGCCGCCGGGTTGTGGGCCGCGTCGATAATCACGGGGGGATCTTTGCGCACCACCTCGAAGCGCGCGCCCCAACCAGTCTTGGCAAAGCCTTTCTTTATGGCCTCCTCCGTAATCGCCAACCCCTGCGCCTCGGCCACCTTTAAGGCCGCATACGCAGTGGCGGCGTTCTCTACCTGAAACGCTCCCAGAAGCTTTATTTTCAACACCGTTGTCTTTTGGGGGGGATTGGGGGAGGACTCGCTGATGCGGAAGGTTTGTCCCGCAAGGGAAACGGATTCAGGCGCGTAAACATACTCCACCCCTACCCGAGTCAGGGGGGCCGCCTTCCGGTGCGCGGCTGCGCTCACCACCCGGCTAGCGTTCTCCTTTTGGGGCGCCAAAACAACGGGGACGCCAGACTTTATGATCCCCGCCTTTTCTGCGGCAATCTCCTCCAACGTATCTCCTAAAATTGAAGTATGATCCAAATACAAGGCAGTAATCACCGCCACACAGGGGGTTAGCACATTGGTGGCATCCAGCCGCCCCCCCAAACCGACCTCCACAACGGCAACATCCACCCTTTGCCGAGAGAAGTGCAAAAACCCTAAACCGGTCATGATCTCGAAAGTGGTCAGGCGGGGAATAGCGGCCACGTGGGGTTTAATCTCTTCCACCAAGTCTACAAGATTGGCTCGCGGGATAGGCTGGCGGTTGATTTGTATGCGTTCCTCGAAATCCTTGAGGTGAGGGGAGGTATACAAACCGACCTTGTATCCAGCTTCCTGAAGAGCTGTGGCACAAAAAGCAGCCGTTGACCCTTTCCCCTTGCTCCCCGCGATGTGAATGGACTTAAAATCATCCTGTGGATTCCCCAAAGCGGCTACAAAATCTCGCATGCGGGAGAGATCGAAATTCTCAGGGGCAAGGTTGTCTTGATGCGTGCGGGAATAATCGACAAAGCTATAGATATAGTCTAGGGCTAGCTGGTATTGATTTTCAATATTTTTCATAGTGAATGCATTGTAACCTGATGACAAACAGCGTGCAAGGAACTGCTTTTTGACTTTAAACTGTGAAAAATGACACTTGATATTATTGGTATTATTAGTTATGATAGGAGGGTAACATAGTAATCGGGTCTAGGCCCGAAAAATCCGTTCACTCTACACATTTTATTTTTGAGGAGAAAAAACTATGCGAAAAACCCGTCTTTCTTACTTGGTTTTGGCTATTGTGGCCATTAGCGCCCTCTTGTTGGGAGCCTGCGCCAAAGAGCCTGATTTAGGAACTGAGGAAAACCCCATTGTATGGGCCGTTGTCCCGTCCGGTGAGACCGAGCGCGTTGTCTCTGGGTTCGAAAGTGTAGCCGACTTAATCTATGAAGAGACCGGCCTCGTGATCGATGCTATGGTCGCTACTGAATATGCCGGTGTTATCGAAGCCATGTGCAGTGACCCCGCCAAAGCCCAAATGGGATCCTTGGCCACCTTCGCTTATGTTCTGGCGAACGAAAAGGGCTGCGCCGAAGCTGCTCTCGTATCTGTGCGTTATGGCAGCGCCGTTTATAACGGCCAAATCTTTGTCCGCGCTGACAGCGGCATTGAAAGCCTCGCAGACCTGGCCGGCAAGACCTTCTGCCGCCCTGACCCCCTCAGCACCAGTGGTTGGATCATCCCCAGCATTACCCTCAAGGCTGCTGGCGTAGACCCCGACACGGACTTGGCTGAAGTTGTAGACGCCGGTTCCCACGACGCTTCTGTAGCGGGTGTTTACAATGGCGACTGTGACGCGGGTGCCTCCTACGTGGATGCCCGTGGCCGCATCGAAGAAGATTACCCGGACGTCATGGATGTCATCAAGGTTATCGAAATTTCTGCCGATATCCCCAATGATGGTGTGCAGTTTGTTTCCGGCTTTGACGAGGAAATGAAAACCCAGATCGTGAATGCCCTCTTAGCAATTGCTGAGACCGAAGCTGGCCAGGAAGCTCTTGACACCGCTTATCAATGGGGTGGCCTAGAACAACAAGGTGACGGTTTCTATGATCCCTTCCGTCAGGTTCTGGATGCCGCAGGCGTTTCCGTCGAAGAACTTCAGTAAACTTAGTAAGGGAAGGAGATGATTTTCTATCGTCTCCTTTTCGTTTTATCTGATAAATCAGGACGGCGGTCGTGAGGCTGCCGTCCTGATTTGTCAACATGGTGTGAGTTAGGTAAAATATTTGTAGCTATTATTCATTATTTTTTCCTTTACTACCTCACACTACTTTGGAGAAATTTCATCTATGCTTGAAATCCGTCATCTTACGAAAGTATACGACGATGGAACTGTGGCCTTGAAAGATGTCAGCTTTACCGTTGAAGATGGAGAGTTTTTGATCATCATCGGCTTAAGCGGGTCTGGAAAATCTACTTTGCTGCGGTGTATCAATCGTCTCGTCGACCCCACCGAAGGCGACGTCATTTGGAATGGGGTCAATTTGACTGAATTAGAAGGCGAAGAATTACGCAAGGCTCGCCGAGAAATGGGGATGATCTTCCAACACTTCAATCTTGTGAAACGCTCTTCCGTGTTCAAGAACGTGATCGCCGGGCGTTTAGGATTCATGCCCACCTGGCGCAGTTTATTAGGCCGCTTTAACGATGCCGACAGAAAAAAAGCGCTCACAGCCCTTCATCGCCTAGGGATCGCTGACCAGGCCCAAAAACGGGCCGATGAGTTAAGCGGCGGGCAACAGCAACGGGTGGGAATTGCCAGAGCGTTAATGCAAGACCCCAAGATGATTTTGGCCGATGAACCTGTCGCCAGCCTAGATCCTGTTCTAGCTCACAATATCCTCGAGTATTTAGAAATGCTCAACCAAGAAGATAACTTGACCATTGTTTGCAGCCTGCACTATTTAGACCTGGTGCAGCGCTACAGCACACGGGTGCTTGGGCTTCGGGATGGGGAAATTGTTTACGAAGGCTCGCGGGAGGATATTCGCGCTATGGCAGATGAAGAATTCAAAGACATCTATGGAGAAGAGGCGCAGCGAATAACAGGCAGCGTTTCCGGTGATCTTGAAGAATTTGAAATAGGAGGTCTAGCATGAACACAAATTCTCTTCAACACACCCCCTCCAAGAAACGATCCCCTAGCCTCGTTCCCCCCTACCTGGCCGCAATTTTATCCGCCCTGATTCCAGGCTTGGGTCAAGCATTGGCCCGAGCCATGCGCCGGGGCATTATTCTGCTTTCTAGCTTTGTAACCATTCTAGGCCTTATGGCTTGGCGTATTCGCCTGGCAGCCCGCCGAGATACAGAAGTCTTTGCCATCATAAAAAAAGCCTACCACCTCCAACCCGTGCTGGTTGTGCTAAGTGTGATGGTCTTGATTTTATATCTCTGGATCATCTATGATGCCTATATCATCGCTAAGGATGCTGAAAGAACCCCTGTGCTTTTATTCTTCATGTTGATCGCCGTCTTCTTTATGCTGGGTTGGCAAATTGGTGAAATTGACCCCATTGCCTTCGTAACTAAGGCAGACGATGCCGCTCCAGCCTTGGCCCGTGTTTTATGGCCCTGGGAAAAAGCCATCTCCTACCCTGAAGAACACCTCCTAGCAACGGTTGATATTCAAGTCCCCTGCACCGAAGAAGATCCTCCCCCCCCGGCTCCTGAAAAGATTGAAGGAGAACCTTATTTTTGGGCGACACCAACTTGTGGGGACTTAAAGACGCAAGATGGCATACCTGGCACAATACTAACGATTCGAGGAGAGAATTTTGCCCCGGATACAAAAGTGAACATCTTATGGGAAGACCCAATCGGTAATGAATTCCGCCAACGACAAGAAGGGGAATATGTAACCACAATTCCGGATGCCAAGGGAGAGTTTGAGGTTGAAATTGAAATGCCCTATCGCCTTCTTCCACCTCATGCCGATGCTGATTTCTACATTTGGGATCTCAAAGCCAAGCAGTTGGCAACAGTAGGACAAGCTGAGCCCAGTATGGAGTTAAAGCTAGCCGTAGAAAAAATCGTCGAAACCATTTTCATTGGCATGATGGCAACATTCTTCGGGATTTTACTGGCCCTGCCGCTCAGCTTCTTCGCCGCCCGTAACTTGATGTCCGCTTCCCCCATTACTATCGCCATTTACTATCTGGTGCGCGGGGTGCTGAACATCGTGCGCTCCATCGAACCGCTAATTTGGGCCATCATCGCCGTGATCGTGGTCGGGTTGGGGCCATTTGCGGGAATCCTGGCCCTCACCGTGCACTCCATCGCCGCTCTGGCCAAATTATACTCCGAATCAATTGAATCCATTGACCCCGGCCCCATCGAGGCTATCCAGGCAACTGGTGCAAACTGGCTCCAAACTGTGATGTATGCCGTGATCCCCCAAATTATCCCTCCTTTTGTTTCCTTCACCATTTACCGCTGGGATATCAACATCCGCATGTCCACCATCATTGGCTTTGTGGGCGGGGGCGGAATCGGCTTCTTGCTCGCGCAATGGATCCGGTTGTTGGATTACGACTCAGCCGGAATCGCTGTCTGGTTCATCGCTGTCACCGTAGCCATTCTGGACTACGTCAGCGCCGAAATCCGGGAAAGATTTGTCTAAATAGAAGACTCACGCAGAAACGAAGCAAGACCTCCGAGGTTGTTCGGCAAACCTCGGAGGTCTTGCGTTGTGTCTGTTCTTTATCCGCCCCGAGAAGGCCCTTCTGGACACCGAAAGACATCTTTCTTTCCAACTATGGTCCAGAGCGTTGTGAAAACTTCTTTTTCACCATTGCACCAATAAACGTAGTGTGCCTGATATACCCAAGGGATTAAGGTAATACTTGCATTAGCGCCTGGGCGAATGGTGAAGAATCCACTTTCAAGCGTGTCTCCCCGGGTTAAGTATATTTGCACCCAGCTATCCGTTCGATTTCTAACGATATATTTGCCACATCCTACATGTTTTAAGCACCAGGGTTGCAAAGTCCACGGGCCTGCTTGAGGGGCATTTCGAGTCCATGAACCCGCCCATGTGCTCGTTCCTCCCCCCGCCCACGGTCCAGGCCATGTCCAAGGATCGCCATCACCTGCCAGAGCGGGACGCGGGGCAAAGGCTACAAATGAGAAAATTAACAGCATAAAGGTTGTGAAAAGCGATTTCTTAAGATTCATTGTAGTATCTCCCACAGGAGCATCAAACTTGTTATTAGGTTGTTTATTAAGGGTAGTCTTTTCCTATCACCGATTGGCATGACATGCAGAGTCGACTGGTATTAAGCATTTTCTTAGTCACCCCAGTATAGTAACGCAATACCCCTAATAATACAATGGGAAAAGGCTAGAGTAGCAAGCCTAAAGTAATTCAATTTCTATAGCGCGTGGTACAATGCGCATATATAAAACATGCGAAAAATGACTCATAAAATCTTCTTTACCATCCTCATCATAAGTATTCTTCCGCGTTTGATCACGTTTTGGTACGTGCGTAAGAGGACCTACTCCATTGAAGCTGTCCCCGCACAGAGAGCGGCCATCGTCTTCGGGGCAGGATTATGGCGTGATGGATCGCCAACACCCGTCCTAAAGGATCGCGTGGCGACAGCCGTGGATTTGTACTTCACCGGAAAGGCGGAAAAGTTGCTCATGAGCGGCGATAACCGCTTCGAGGACTATAATGAACCAAAGGCAATGAAGGAATACGCCATGCAACTGGGAGTCCCCGTTGAAGACATTGTCCTTGACTACGCTGGGCGACGTACCTACGATACCTGCTACCGAGCTAATGCTATTTTCGGTCTCAGGGAATCCATACTTGTTACCCAGAAATTCCATCTTCCCCGAGCAATTTACACTTGCAATAACTTGGGCCTGAGTGCAAACGGTGTAAGCGCCGACCGCCGCACTTACCGAGATTCCCGCTACTGGCAACTTCGAGAGCTGCCAGCTACTTTTGTGGCTTTTCTGCAAGTCCACATTACCCGCCCCACACCGATACTTGGCGCTCCAGAGTCGATTTTTCCATCTAAAAAGTGAAACCTGAAGTATGGAAAAGTGTTTCTTGTTAATCTTTCTTAGGAGGTGCAAAATGTCCCGCAAGCAAATCCTTTCAACCATCATTTTCCTTGTCTTGCTAACGCTTTCTTGTGTGACTGGCGTAGAGGTTCCGGTCACGACAGAACCCAAAACCGGCGACACAATAACCGAAACCATTGATGTCCCAGCTCCCGCCGAGGCCGAGGCCATTGTCACGCTTTCCTTTGGGGCGGGAAAGCTCAACCTTCTCCCCAGCACAGGAGACTCCCTTCTCTCTGGGACTGCTACCTACAATGTTGAAGATTTCAAACCGGAAATAACCGTAACAGATAAGACGGTAACTATCAAGCAGGGGAACATAAAACTGGATTCGGTGCCAACCATCAACAAAAAGGTCAAAAACGAGTGGGACTTAGCTCTATCCAACCATCCTGTGGACCTCACGGTAAAGGCTGGCGCGTATAAAGGGGACTATGAACTAGGCGGCTTAGCGATCACAAATTTACATATCGCGGATGGGGCTGCTACCGTGGAACTATCCTTCACGATGCCAAATTTAGTGACCATGAACTCCTTTCGGTACGAAACGGGCGCATCCGATATTACTCTCAATAATCTCAACAATGCCAATTTCCAGACCATGATCTTCCAAGGCGGGGGTGGAAATTATAACCTGGATTTCTCGGGCACACTTTGGCAGGATGCCTCTGTATTCATCGAGACAGGATTGAGCAGGATAGTCATCACGGTTCCCAAGGGCGTGCCTGCAGAGGCCAGACTCGAAGGCGCCTTGACCCAGGTCAACATAAAGGGGGATTGGCAAGAAGCGGAAGAAATGTACTCGCAACCGGGTCAGGGACCAAAATTAACTTTAAACATTGAAACCAGCGCAGGAAGCGTTACTCTACGGAATCCGTGAGCGCCCATGCACTTGTCGAAACAGGCATTTTCTATTAGAATGTGTGGGCATTTAAGCGGGTGTGGCCAAGTGGTAAGGCATCAGCCTTCCAAGCTGACATTCACGGGTTCGAATCCCGTCACCCGCTTTGTTCAGTGAACAGTAATCAGTAATCAGTGAACAGACTGAAAACTGATAACTGAAAAAAGGGCCCGTAGCTCAGTGGTCAGAGCGAGCGGCTCATAACCGCCAGGTCGCAGGTTCGATCCCTGCCGGGCCCACTAGAACTCCCGCAAGGGAGTTTGTGAGTTTAAGAGGAAATCATGTCAATTGAAGGCCGCCCGCGCTTACCAGCCTGACTTAATCGTACTCGACATCATGCTCCCCGGCATGGACGGCATTGAGCTGCTATCTCATCTGCGGCGCTTGAAAAATATCGACATGCCTAAAAATGACGATGGGTTGCGTTTCGAACATATCCGCATTGACACCGGGGGACACCAGGTTTGGGTTGAGGATCAACTTATCGATCTGACCTCCACCCGGACTTGGTTTGCCCTCGCATGGCGGGTGCTATTGCTGAGGCTCTCTTGGGTTATGCGGTAAAGGGCCAACTCGACCTCGGGGGGCAGTTTCCCGAAATGCTGCTTCGAGCTAAGGAAAACTGAACCAGACAACCCCAACCCGAAAAGGACTCCGGAGATCGGCCATATCCAAAACCACGTCCACCTTTCCCATTATCAATCCCTTTCAAATCTGGTATCGTTATCAGCAGTTAAGAACTAATTACGAACCTAATCCGAAAGGGATCAAAAAATGACTCCATACGAAGAACAACTGCGCCAAGAAATCATCCGTGTCACCTGCCTCGAGGCTGAGCAAGGTCTCATCCGCTCCAGTGACGGCAATACCTCCGCCCGCCTGGACGAAGACCGTCTGCTGGTCACCCCCAGCGGGGTGCATAAAATGACCATGAAGGCCGACAACCTCATTCTTGTCAACCGGGAGGGGGAAGTCCTTCGAGCCAAGCCGGGGCTGAAACCCACCTCAGAACTCAGAATGCACCTGGAAGTTTACCGGCAGCGACCGGATGTGCAAGCTGTGCTGCATGCCCATCCCCCCTACACCACGGCGTTAACGCTGGTGGAATCCCCCTTCCCCACCGAATATCTCCCTGAGGTGCTGGTCGCCCTGGGTGAAGTCCCCACCGCTCCCTACGCCACGCCGGGGACGGCCGCCTTGGCCAACAGCATCCGGGATCTTATTCAAGGTCACGACACGGTGATCCTCAGCCATCATGGCAGCCTCCACGTCGGCCAAAGCCTCGAAGAAGCCCTGATTGCCCTGGAACGCTTGGAACACGCCGCCTACACCTATTGCCTGGCCCATAACCTGGGGAACCCTGTCCCGTTGCCAGAGGCAGAACTACACCAGCTAAAAGAAATTGGCCAGCAACTGCGTGGGTAGGTTCTTCCCCAGCCCTCATCATAACTATGGTATACGGCAATTAGCCTTTGTCTGTTAGATAAGCATCACCACAAGAAAAGGGGGAATTTTCAACATTCTTGGCGCTACGAATGGCCCTTCCAATAAGGCAAACACACCTTCGAAGTGCGTTGTTACGATGGCCAAGGAGAATTACAAGTTTTGGAAGAGAATCCGGCCCGCCCAGACGGCGCCACCGGGGTCCATAGTGTCGAAGAGCGGGTTTAAGTCCCTCCCGCACCCCCCACCGGCACCCACACCTCCACAGTCGTCCCCTTCAACGGCGCGGAGTCGATGCGAATATCTCCCCCTGCTTTTCGAACCCGCCGTTGCATATTGGAGAGGCCATGCCCCAGGCTGGTGTCAGCGGTGTCGATATTGAATCCCTTCCCGTTGTCAGAAACCTTTAGGTACGCCCTCCCGTCCACTGTCCACAACTTGACCTTGGCCTCAGTGGCCTGGGAATGCCGGGCCGTGTTTGCCAAGGCCTCCTGACAAATATGGAAAAGAGTGGCCTTTTTCTGGAAAGGGAGCCCATTTAGAGAGGGGACCGTGACCTCTAATTCCCCCTTGATTTGGGAATGGGTTTCGAATTGTTCAAGGATAAAGGCGAGATTCTCTGGGAGGGTTTTGCCTTCTACCATCTCACTGGGACGCAAGTCAGAGACATAAGAGCGGATGTCGTTGATAGCGTTATTGATTCCACTGGTAGCTAAGTTGAGCCGATCCAAGACATCCTCCGTTCCTTCTGACTCTTTGGGGTTTTCCAGGATCATCTTTCCATAATCTAAGGTGAGGCCAATGGAGTACAGCGATTGGATAATCCCATCGTGGAGATCCATCCCGATTCGTTCCCGCTCTTCCAAAACGGCCATCCGCTTGGATTTTTGCTGGAGGCGAACATTTTCGATTGCTATCCCGGCCCAGGTGCCAATGGTGGTCAATAATTCAAATTCTCGTTCGCTTGAAATACGCTCTGATTTGCTGAAGAGGGTCATTACCCCTACCAGCTTGCGGCGCGCCCAAAGGGGGATCCCCATTAAAGAACGGAATCCCGCTTTATGGATAGCGGGACGCAAGATTCTAGGATCTTCTGCTAGTGAATTACTGACCAGTATCTTAGCCTGTTCAGCCACCCTGCCGACAATTCCCTCCCCAACACGGAAAATGTTTTTTGGGTAGAAAGCGTTGAAATCATCTCCCCGAAAGAGGGATAAACGCAAATCTTCCCCCCCCGTGTCGCGAAGATAGATTTCCCCTGTGCTGACGCCAAGATAATCAATCACCTTGGACAAGGTTTGGCTCATGATCTCTTTAATATCCCATGAGTTGGCAACCGTTTGGGCCAGATCGTTGATGAGCGCTAAATCTTCATTTTGTTGGTTGAGCTGGTGGTCATAGCTAAGAATGTTTTGGTATAGCCTGACATTGGTAATAGCCACAGTGGCATAAGCGGCCAGGGTTTTCATCAGCCGTTCGTCATCAGGGGTGAATTCCGGAGCATCCTCTTTGTCAATTAAGTAAATATGGCCCAGAACTTTCTCGCCGCTCACCAGGGGAACACCCAAGAAAGCCGCTATCTCTGGGTGGTTTGCTGGGGATTTGACCCTGCGGATTGAGTTGCCAATCTCAGGCAAGGAGACCCCCTGCCTATCTTTGCCCCAACCGGGTTTCCCGTTTACGCGCTTGACTACCCCTTCTACAAGGCGAATATGGACGAAGTTCTCAATTTCCCCTGCTTCGTCGCGGAGGGCGATGATTGCTTTGTGAGCCTGGACTTGGGCGTGTGCTAAGCGGGCAATCCGCTCTAATAAGGTATCTAGCGAGAGATTGCTCCCCAAGTCGCGGCTGACCTGGTGGAATGCGCCGAGGTGATGTTCTAACTGGATCTGGGTTAGTTTTGTCATATGTTTTCCTGTAGCATCCCCATTTTACCGCATATTTGGGAAATGTTGAGAGTATTTGCCAGTCTTTTTACCTTAAAGTTTGTTTAATAGCGCTGACGGTATGCAAGCCTGGTTTGGTTAACTCCCCTACAAAGGTGATTATTATATGCCCCCCAAGAAAAAAACTTCCCGCATCCCTGGGTTTTATGATTTGCCGCTCCAAAAACGTCAGGCCAAGCTGGTAGAAGCGGGTTTTCTTACACCTGAAGATAGGCCTGTTTTAAGTGGGGAAGAAGGGCTTTCTTTGGAGCAAGCGGATAACATGATAGAGAATGTCATCGGCCGGTTTGGATTGCCGCTGGGCGTGGCGCTCAACTTTGTGGTCAACGGGCGCGAGGTGCTCGTCCCCATGGCCGTCGAAGAACCATCCATCGTGGCCGGGGCTTCTTACATGGCCAAAATCATTCGCCAGGGAGGAGGGTTCACGGCCCAGACCCACCCGCCGGAGATGATCGGCCAACTCCAAATTCTGGATGTGGAAGACCTTCACGCGGCCCAGGCGCAGATTTTGGATCACAAAGAGTCTCTCCTCGCCGAAATAGCCGCTATTGACCCTGTTTTGGCAAAATTGGGGGGAGGGCCAAGGGAGCTTGAGGTCCGCGTTCTCACCGGAACCGCCATAGGCAGTTTTTTGGTCGCGCATCTCATTTTTGATGTCCGCGACGCGATGGGCGCCAATGCCGTCAACACCGCCTGCGAGCGGCTGGCTCCACATCTGGAAGCCCTCACCGGCGGACGCGTCCACTTGCGCATTCTTTCTAATTTGGCGGATAGACGTCTGGCCCGGGCCTCCTGTTCCATCCCGACTGGGGCGTTGGCTTTCGAGGGGTATTCGGGGGAGGAAGTGCGGGAGGGGATCGTTGCCGCGTGGGCCTTTGCGGATGCCGACCCCTACCGGGCCGCGACGCACAACAAGGGCATCCTCAACGGCGTGGACGCGGTCGTGCTGGCCACAGGGAACGATTGGCGGGCCGTGGAGGCTGGAGCGCACGCTTACGCAGCCCGGGATGGCCGGTACCGGTCCCTGTCGACATGGGACATAGGTGACGAGGGTAACCTGGTGGGGAGGCTGGAAATCCCCCTCGCGGTGGGCATTGTGGGAGGGGCCACCAAGACTCATCCCGTGGCGAGAGCATCCCTCAAGATGCTGGACGTTTCCACCGCCCGCCAATTGGCCGAAGTTATCGTCTCGGTGGGCCTGGCCCAGAACCTGGCCGCTTTGCGAGCTTTGGCTACGGAAGGCATCCAGAAAGGGCACATGACCCTGCACGCCCGGCAGGTGGCCCTCTCCGCTGGGGCAACGGGCCAGGACATCACCCGCGTGGCGGGGCAACTGGTCGCCGAAAAGGCCGTGAGACTCGACCGCGCGCAGGAAATTTTGGAAGATATGAAAAAGTGAAACGTAAAGAGGTGAAGAGGAATATCATTTATGGAAAAACAAAGCACACGCTTACTTACGCCCGCTCGACCGGTGGGGATAATTGGCTATGGCGCTTATGTCCCCCGCTATCGCTTACCGGCCTCGGAGGTTTCGCGGATTTGGACGGGCGGGGTTGGTGGCACGCCGGTCACTGAAAAATCGGTTCCCGGGCTGGATGAGGATACGGTTACTATGTCCATCGAAGCGGCGCGCAATGCGTTAGCCCGGGCTATGATTGACCCTGCGGGAATCCGCGCTGTGTGGGTGGGTTCAGAGTCGCATCCTTACGCCGTTAAGCCCACCTCAACCATTGTCGCCGAGACTTTGGGCATAGTCCCCCACACCCAGGCCGCTGATTGGGAGTTTGCTTGCAAGGCTGGCTCTGAGGCTATGGTGGCCGCCTTTGGATTGGTTGGTTCCCAGATGGCCGAATATGCCATGGCCATTGGCATGGATACGGCCCAAGGAAAGCCGGGTGGTGCCTTGGAATATACCGCTGCGGCGGGCGGGGCTGGCTATATCATTGGCCCCGCCGAAGAGGCTTTGGCAGTCTTAGAAGGCGCTTATTCCTATGTCACGGACACACCTGACTTTTGGCGTAGAGCGGGCCAAAAATATCCTGAGCATGGCCACCGTTTCACGGGAGGTCCGGCGTATTTTACGCACATCAAGGGAGCGGTGACCACCCTTCTGGACGAGACCGGAACCAACCCCGAAGAATATCAGTACGCTGTTTTCCATCAACCCAATGCAAAATTCCCCCGCCGCGTGGCGAAACAGTTGGGCTTTAACGCGGAGCAAATCGCACCGGGTTTGTTATCCCCGGAAATTGGCAATACCTATGCCGGAGCATCTCTGATTGGCCTGTCCGCTATCCTGGATGTCGCCCAGCCGGGCGAGTTGATCTTAATGGCTTCTTTTGGATCCGGAGCCGGTTCCGACGCTTTTGCCTTCCGGGTCACCGAGGAGATCATCCCCCGCCGGGAACGCGCCACCAAGACCCGCGATTATATTGCCCGCCGCACAGGGATTGATTACGCGCAATATGCGCGCATGCGTGGTAAACTGGCTATGAAGTGAGGAAGGAAAAGGAAGAGCGGACTATTCGATGGGAATCTCCTCTAACTCCTTGACCATGTCTCTGATGACGTCGAAGCCGCCCTGCCAGAATTCGGCTTGGGTGATGTCCAGGCCAGCGTCGGCGCAAATAGCTACCGGTGAAGCTGAACCACCCGCCTCGAGGATTTTGATATAGCGAGGCTTGAAGCTTTCGCCTTCTTCCTTATACTGCTTATAAAGCGAGAGCACTAAAAGTTGACCAAAACTATAGGCGTAAACGTAAAAAGGCACATGCAAAAAGTGGGGGATAGAAACCCATTCCCATTTGAACTCTTCACTTAATGCTACTGAATCACCAAATTGCTTTTCCAGGTTTTCGTAATAAGCTTCCGCGAGTTGATCGACAGTGGCGCCCTCAGCGACCATATCATGCGCGGTGACTTCGAACATGGCAAAGAAAATTTGGCGCATGATGGTAGCATACGCATCATCTACCTGAGCAAAGAGAATGTCGCGCCGCACAGATGGATCCTCTTCCTCCTCCAGTAGACGGTCTACGAGAAGCATCTCCGCAAAGGTGGAGGCGTTTTCGGCCATTGGCAAGGCGGAGTGGAATGTGAACACGTTGTTACCAAAGGCCAGCATGGCGTGGATAGCGTGCCCAAGCTCGTGGGCTAGGGTCGCCACATCGTCCGCCTTGCCCTGATAATTAACCTTCACATAAGGGGTATGATCAGGCACTATCGAAGCGCAAAAGGCGCCTCCCTGTTTGCCTTTGCGGACTTCACTATCAATGTGGTCTTCCTCAAAAACTTTCATTGCTAACTCGGCAATACGCGGATCAAAATCCTCGAAAGCTTCCAAGGTCAATTTAACGCCCTCGTCAAAATCGAATTCTTTGTCAGATTCGCTCACAGGGGCATAAATATCGTAACGGCGTAGTTTGTCAATACCCAACCACTTAGCCTTGAGTTTGAAATAATCCTGGAAAACATCAGCATTCTTTTCACAAACATCCAACAAGGTGTAGACAACATCGTCGGGAAGATCGTTGATCAAGTTACGAGCTGAAATCGGGTTGGTATACCCGCGCAAATCCATGTTTTCAGCCCGCCAGTCACGGATTAACGTTTGATACATTTGGCCCAAGATCGGGCCGTCATCGCCGTAAACTTTATAAAGCTCTTGATACGCGGCCGAGCGGTGATCGGGGTTAGGGCTGCGAACCAACGACATTAACTGCCCGCGCGTCATCTCTTCGATTTCCCCATCAACTTCAACTTTGAAGACATAGCGGTTGGTAATCGAATCGTACAAGGTTACCAGGGCATGAACACCATTTACATCTTTGATATTGATGATCTTCTCTTCTGGTTCCGTCAGGGTATATGGTTTAAAGTGACGCATCTCTTCCAGCCAGTAGCGGTAACCATCTGCGCTTTTCATCAGACGTTGGGCATTCTCAACATCCAGTTCTTTCCACCACAGCGAGAAGAACATCGTCTGGTTCTTGATCTTGGCTAAAAATTGCTGGACACGGGCTTGTAAAGCCTGCGCTTCTTGGTTTTGGGTATCCGCGGCAAATAATAAGCCGGGATACGCGCCCAACGGATAGGCTAGCAAAGTTGAAGCTTCAACCTCTTTGACAATGTCCATGAAATCTTCAAATTCAATCTCAGGTGTCAACTTTTCACGATAGGCTTCAAAATCCTTGGCCATGTTCTCTAATTTCTCGAAGGCAGTCTTGATTTCAGGCCCATCATGAGAAGGATATAAATCTTCCAGGCTCCAGGGGGATAAAGTGTATTTTCTCGTCATAGGATTTGCTCTCCTCTAAGAGTGGTAAAAACGTGACTGCTCAATATGCTGGTGGTGTAGCCGGGGTTTCTACGCCAGAGGCGCACAACGTTACCCCGTGGGCGCGAGATATAGAAATCTCGACTACAGACCACTACCATTTTGAGCAATTACGTAAAAACGATGTCTTGCTATAAGTGTGTGATTTAGGCAGTCATGCTATTATACTCCATAACGAAATAATCGTTAGCGAGAAAAGTAATAACCCTGTGTGCCCCCACTCTCCCCATGATATAATTCCCCAACAATCGAAAATCACGTATCACTCATTACTCGTTACGCATCACGCAACACGCATCACTCACCCCGGAGCACCTATGTCAAAACAATTCGATTTTCAATCCATCATCATGGCCTTAGAACACTTCTGGGCCGAAAAAGGCTGTCTGATCTGGCAGCCCTACCACACCGAAGTTGGCGCGGGAACCATGAACCCGGCCACCACCCTGCGCGTCCTTGGTCCGGAACCCTGGAACGTCGGTTACGTGGAACCCTCCATCCGCCCCGATGATGGTCGCTACGGCGAAAATCCCAACCGTTTCTACCAGCACATCCAGTACCAGGTCATCCTCAAACCGGCCCCGGAGAACTCGCAGGACGTCTACCTGGAATCGCTGGCCGCCCTGGGGATTGACTCCGCCAAACACGACATCCGCTTTGTGGAAGATAACTGGGCCTCCCCCGTCACCGGTGCGTGGGGCCTGGGCTGGGAGGTCTGGCTGGATGGCTTGGAGATCACCCAGTTCACCTATTTTCAACAATCCGGCGGGCAGACTCTCGACCCCATCTCCCTGGAGCTGACCTACGGCATGGAGCGCATTGCCATGGCACTCCAAGGCGTGCGGGATTTCCGTAACCTACAATGGAATCAGGAGCGCACCTACGGGGACGTGTACCTCACCAACGAACAGGAATCCAGCAAATATGCCTTCGAGCTGGCCGATGTCGACAACCTCCGAAAAATGTACGACCTCTATGAAACGGAGTCGAACATCTGTCTTGAGCAAGGCCAAGTTCTCCCCGCCCACGACTATATGCTCAAGTGCTCACACACCTTTAACATCCTAGACACTCGCGGCGCTATCGGCGTCACCGAACGAGCAGGATACTTCCGCAGAATGCGCCGCCTTTCCCGCCGCGTCGCCGAGGTTTATGTAGAGCAGCGGCAGCGCTTGGAATTCCCGTGGCTGCCCTCACCCCAACCCTTGCCAAGGCACGCACAGCGTCCCACGGGGAGAGGGGGCACGCGCCCTAGTGCCTCGCAACTCGCAACTCGCAACTCGCAACTCGCACCCCTGCTGGTCGAAATTGGCACCGAGGAACTCCCCCACACCGACGTGGAAGACGCCCTGGGGCAACTCCGTGAGCGCGTTCCAGCCATGTTGGGGGAATTGCGGCTAGAGCACGGCGAAATCAGCGTCTACGGGACGCCCCGCCGTCTGGCAATCCACGTGGAAGATTTGGCACCCACCCAGGCTGACCTGGAAGAAGTCGTCAAGGGGCCTCCCGCCATCCGTGCCTTCGCCGAGGATGGCACGCCCACCCGCGCGGCACTCGGCTTTGCCGGCTCCAAAGGTGTTGATGTTTCTGACCTCGAAACACGAGAAATTGACGGTGGCGAATACGTCACCGCCGTGGTGCGCCAGCAAGGAAAAGCCGCTCACGAGGTCTTGCCGGCCGCACTGAGTGAACTGGTAGCCGACCTTCATTTCCGCAAATCCATGCGCTGGAACCACACCAACGTCGCCTTCTCCCGCCCCGTCCGCTGGCTGCTGGCGCTGCATGGCCAAACCGTCATCCCCTTCGAGTTCGCGGGACTCCGGGCCGGAGACACCACCCACGGCCTGCGTTTCCTGGAGCCCAAAGAGATCACCGTCCAAAGCCCGGCCAGTTATTTCGCCGCCCTCGCAGAACAAGGCATCATCCTCGACCAGGCGGAGCGCAAAGCCGCCATCCAACGCCAAATCAACGACCTGGCGGCCGAGGTGGAGGGGGAAATCCCCCCCGATCCTGGCCTGCTCACCGAGGTCACCCACCTGGTGGAGGCCCCCACCGCCCTGCGCGGGGAATTCGACCCCGCCCACCTGGAGCTTCCCCGCGAGGTGCTCACCTCCGTGATGAAAAAGCACCAGCGCTACTTCCCCGTCCAAGCTCCCCCCTCACCTCCTTCTCCCCCCTCTCCCCCTGGGAGAGGGGATGGGGGTGAGGGCAACCTGCTTCCCTACTACATCACCGTTGCTAACAAGCCGCCCCGTGAGGACGCCGCTGAGGCCTACCAGCTCATCACCCAGGGGAACGGGGACGTGATCCGCGCCCGTTTCACCGATGCCGGCTACTTTGTGCGCAAAGACACTGAAAAAACCCTCGAGGAGTATGTCCCCGATCTCGATTTACTGACCTTCCAGGTTGACCTCGGCTCCATGCGGGATAAAACTAAACGCATTATGGCTCTGGTCGATAAGCTGGCCCCCATGCTTGATCTCACCCCGGAGGAGGAAGAAACCTCCCGCCGCGCCGCCCAACTCTGCAAGGCCGATCTCGCCACCCAAATGGTGGTGGATATGACCTCCCTTCAAGGTGTGATGGGCTATCATTATGCCCTCCATGCGGGGGAGGGGGAGGGCGTCGCCGTCGCCATCCGGGAGCATTACCTTCCTGCTTCGGCGGATGACCCCGCCCCCACCGGAAAACCGGGCCTGGCAGTGGGCGTGGCCGACCGCCTGGACACCTTGGCCGGCCTTTTTGCAGCCGGCCTGGCCCCCACCGGCAACAAAGACCCCTTTGCCCAGCGCAGAGCCGCCCTGGGCCTGGTCGGCAACCTCATCGCCTGGGACCTGGATTTTGACCTCCGCCAAGCCCTGGACGTGGCCGCCGGGCAATTGCCCACTAGCCTGGGGGCTGTACACCGTGTCGAATCTTCCCCAGACGACGAAGCCGCCTGCCTGAACTTCATCCAAGAGCGCCTGCGCAACTATCTCCTGGACGAGAAAGGGTACACCTACCACGTGGTCGACGCCGTTTTGGCCGCCCAGGGACACAACCCAACCGGCGTGGTCCACGCCGTGGAAGAACTGAGCGCCTGGATCGCCCGCGACGATTGGGAAGACATTCTCGATACCTACGCCCGTTGTGTGCGTATCACGCGCGATAAAGAAGAAAAATTCTCCGTTCAACCGGAATCCTTTGTGGAAGACATCGAACGCGAACTCTACGCCGCTTTGAAAAAAACCGAATCCGCCGAACGAGTCCCCGGCTCTGTGGATGATTTCTTCGCGGCTTTCTTACCTCTCATGCCCGCCATCAAGGGATTCTTCGAGGATGTGCTGGTCATGGCCGAGGACGAGGTTGAACGTGCCAATCGGTTGGGCATCTTGCAGCGCGTGGCCGCGTTGGCGGATGGTGTGGCTGACCTGTCGAGGTTGGAGGGGTTCTAGAAGAGGGGGCAGAGGATACAATGGAGGCAAAAGGGACAGAGGAAACAAAAGAGACAAAGGAAGGGGGCGACCAGGAAGATGTTACAGATGCGTTGAATGCGATCTATGCTGAAGAAGAATCTTGCGTAGACGAGGTTTTGTGGCAATTGCAGTATGCTTCTTTGGTGGAGAAGGGAGCGTGGTGTTCCCTGAGGGTAGGTGGACTCGATCAATAAGGAGCATAAGCGGGGACTACCTTGAAATTTCGGACTGACGCTCTGGATTTTCATGGATATTTGGAAACACAACTTCAAAAGTGGACAACAGCACGTAAAGATGCTATTTGAAGCGAGGATCAGACGCAAAAACGGGAAGAATGCTATAATACAGGCATGAAAGATTAAAGGGAAAACCTGACCCTGATAGGAATTCAACCGTTACCTCAAATCATTTGGATAAAGGTTTTAGAATAGATGTGTTCAAAAGTTGTGATGTGTCCATGCCAAAGCAGTAAAAAGTATCAAGATTGCTGTAAGCCTTATTATTCTTCAATATCATTTGTCAGTCGCGATGACAATCAGTTTGAAGAAAACGGCGCTTATGAATCGCTACTCATTGGATGGACGAGAAAGTATGGACCAGCGACCTCTGAATCATTTTATAAAAAAACAAAATCGTATGTGTTCAGAATGTCTCAGTATCTAGATGACATTGTTGACACATATTTGGACTTGAGATTTCCAAGCACAAAAGAAGTTAAAGAAATAACCCATGAAGCTTTTTTAGTTTGAAGCATAATATCCTATTATCTATATTTGCTTCACTCCAGTGCCTTTCTGGAGGATTATTTATACAAATTGGTATGGGTATTTTTCAGCAAATTTCACTCACGCAAGCATAATACATCAAGCGCCCTACATGCCGAGAGCCTGTTATCCCGATAACTGGGTCATTATTACAGGGATACAAAATCTTGTTCGCTCTATAGTGACTTATCACATCACTCTAGAAAGGGCTTATATGTCCACATTTGAAATACCGATGCTATTTTGGCGGGTTCAAGACACAGATACAAAATTTGATGAAAGTAGTGTTGTCTTCAATTGGGCAGAAAAAATTGGCAAAGCGATAGTGAAGGAATTGCCTCCTAATGAAGATAGACCTGGATTTATTCGTTCTAAGCGTAGTTATACTCTCAAAACATGACCTTTTTTCTTCAAACAATGGGGGGGCGTGAGGAAAAAGAAGAATGGCCGCACCCTTGAAGGCCGCACATGGGATGGAATGCCTTCTTTAGCATTCCAAGGAGCTTAGTCTTACGGCGGCTAAACTGGATCAGCCTATTTTTTGTGATCTTGTCAAATTTCTCAGAACACGAGCTGGGCAATGGCCCCAGCCAGGAGGGGGACGAGGAGACACAGCCCCCAGCGGATGGCGGTGAAGCGCCATCCCATGAAGGGCAGCTCGAAGGTGATGGTGAGAAACGATTGCGTGGCCCAAGAGGTGACGAGGGTGATCACGGCCCCCAGGCCAGCCCCGGCTTGGTAGAGAACGGTGATGAGTGGGAAAACCACGTAAGGCCCGCCGGGGAGAAGCATGCCCATCCCTTCCGCCACAAGAAGCCCGTTCCAACCCGATTCGGGGCCAATCCACTTTTTGACCAATTCGGTGGGGGAAAGGACATTGACAAATCCTACGATCACAAAAGCTAATACCAAGAGGACCGCATTGCGGCGCGTGGTTTGCCAGGCAAGTTGCCCTCCCTTTTTCAGGCTTTGATCTTTTTTATTCCAGGCGACAAAGGAGAGAACGGCTGCGATGATCCACAAAATGAGGGTAGCGGTTTTCATTGTTTCATGGCCTCCCGTATGCGTTCTAGGTGGTTGCCAAAGAAGTTTTCCGCCAGAAAGCCCAAGAGCGGGGGGAAGAGAAAGGTGATGGCGTAGCGGATGAGGGTGACTTCTGTCCCCAAGAGGGCAAATTCCATGGGTAAACGCGAGACCGACCACAGGTTTTTGGCGGTCACAAAGGCAATCAAGACGCCGATACCGGCCCCGCTACTCAGCAAAGCGCCGGCAATGGGGTAATAGGCATAGGGGCCGCCGGGAATGAGCGCTCCCCCCACACAGGCCAAGGCTAATCCGCGCCAACCGGATTCGGAGCCTAACCAGCGCTCTATGGCCTCCTTTTTTACCAACGCCTGGAGGAGTCCGGCGGTCAGGAAAGCAGCCACTAAAAGGGGGATTTCCTTGAGGAGGAGTGAGCCTCCGCCTTGGAGACCCTGCAAGATAAGGTCAATTCCTCCCTTTTGCCATGTGATATAGGCTAATCCCAGGGTCACAAGCCCCAAGATGTAGAGGATGTAATTTGAGTTCTTTTTTTTCTTGGACATACTATTTTTTCCTATGGGGATATCTTCTCAAATTTTAGGGGGGACAATTACGTAGCTAGGGTTTCTTAGCCACTTTCGTGGCTTACTACAAACGAGAATGTGTTTATTGTACCAGGTATTGTTGTGGGGGAGGTCAGGAGGCGCGGGTTCCGCACGCCTCCTGACCTCCCCCAAGTTTGTTAAAAGAAAAAACCCCAGAGGTGACTGCTGCCACGCTCTGGGGTTTGGTTTTCTTGGTTTCAAGCAGTGATTAGTTTACATCATGCCGGGCATTCCGCCGCCCATGCCGCCCATACCGGGGGCGCCGCCCATGGGAGGGCCGCCAGCATCATCATCGGAAGGTTCATCGGCGATGAGGGCTTCGGTGGTGAGGATCATGGCCGCGATGGAGGCTGCGTTTTCGAGCGCGCCACGGGTTACTTTGACGGGGTCGATCACGCCGGCTTCGATCATGTTCACGTATTCTTCTGTGAGCACGTTGTAGCCGAGGTGTTCGTCGCCTTGTTCTTCCTGGAAGCGTTTTACGTTTTCCAAGATCACTGCGCCGTCTTTACCAGCGTTTTCGGCAATTTTGCTAGTAGGTTCCATGAGTGCCTTTTGGACGATGCTAACGCCAACTTGCGCGGCGGGGAAGTCCATTTCCAGATCGCCAAGGGCTTCCACGGTGTTAGCAAGGGCTACGCCACCGCCAGCAACGATGCCAGCTTCTACAGCAGCGCGAGTAGCAGAGAGGGCGTCTTCGACGCGGTGTTTCTTCTCTTTTAGCTCGGTCTCTGTAGCGGCGCCTACGCGAATGATGGCCACGCCACCGGACAATTTGGCGAGACGTTCTTGAAGTTTCTCGCGGTCATAGTCGCTGGTGCTGGCTGCAATCTCGTTGCGAATTTGCTCAACGCGGGCTTTGATTTGTTTGTTGTCGCCTTTGCCGCCAACAACGGTGGTGTCGTCTTTGGTGGAAATGATCTTTTCAGCTTGGCCCAGATCGTCAACGGTCGCGCTATCTAGTTTGCGGCCTAGTTCTTCTGAGATCACGGTAGCGCCGGTCAAGATGGCGATATCTTGGAGCATGGCCTTGCGGCGGTCGCCAAATCCGGGCGCTTTGATGGCCAGAACGTTGACCATGCCACGGAGTTTGTTCAAGACAAGGGTAGCCAGGGCTTCACCGTCAATGTCTTCGGCGATGATCACCACTTCTCGTTTGCCAATCTGAACTAATTTCTCCAAGAGAGGAACGATGTCCTGAGCAGCAGAAATTTTGGAGTCGTGAATGAGGACGTTGGCATCTTCGATGACTGCTTCCATATCGTCCGGATCGGTCACGAAATAAGGTGAGAGGTAGCCACGATCAAATTGCATACCTTCTACATATTCTGTCTCGAAGGCCAAGGTTTTGGATTCTTCAACGGTGATTACGCCGTCTTTGCCAACCTTGTCCATCACATCGGCGATCAACTCGCCAATAGAACGGTCCTGAGCAGAGATAGAAGCCACATTGCCAATTTCTTCTTTGGTGGTAACGGCGATGGCTTGCTCTGTGATGTGCTCAGAGACCAATTTTGTGGCGGCTTCAATACCTTGCTTGAGCAGCATAGGGTTGAAACCGGCGGCCAAGTTTTTCATACCTTCAGTGACAATTGAGTGAGCTAATAAGGTGGAGGTTGTTGTACCATCACCTGCGATATCGTTTGTTTTTGTGGCTGCCTCTTTTAATAGTTGGGCGCCCATATTCTCAAACTTATCTTTTAACTCAATTTCTTTGGCAACGGTAACACCGTCATGGGTGATGGTGGGGCTGCCAAAACTTTTATCCAAGGCTACGTTGCGGCCTTTGGGTCCCAAAGTAGTAATAACAGCTTTTGCTAATGTGTTCATGCCGGCTTGCAGTTTTCGCCGGGCATCCTCAGAAAATATAACGCGCTTTCCAGACATAAAGTTTTTCTCCTTCGAACTAAAATGCTTATAGACTAAATAGAAATATATTTTAATAGCGTTTTGGCTGGTGTGGATTTCTGTAAAGACATTGAGCCAAAACCTTTTTTAGCAGAGGCAGTGTGCAATTGCTAAACAGCGCAAATTATGATAACTGTGTTCGAGGCGAAAGTCAAGTTTAGAGAGGCGAATATATGCGATTCTAACAAAATTCTGAGATAGGTTTATGAGAATTCCTAGACCTTATTTTTTTGGCGCTGTCGTAAGCGGCTGACGACAAAAAAGATCACCACCCCAACCCCAAGCACAAGGACTACTTTTTCATACTTGTCAATCCATTCCAAGACTAGGCCCCAGTTTTGGCCCAGGATATACCCTGCTAAGGCTAGCAAAAAGCTCCACAGCGCGGTTCCTATTGCTGTGTAGATATTGAAAAGGCCTAAGTTCATGCTGGCTATGCCGGCCGGGATGGAGACCAAGCTGCGCACAATGGGAACCATGCGCCCAAAAAAGATCACCAACTCGCCGTAGCGCTCGAACCATGCCAGGGCAGTATCGAAATCCGCTTCGGTGAGCAGCAACCATTTCCCGTAGCGGCGCAACAACTCTCGCACCCGTTCTTCGCCAAACCAATATCCCAAACCATAAAATACCAACGCGCCAGCTATAGAGCCAATGGCACCTACAAGGGTTACACCCCATAGTGTAAAATTCCCCTCTTTTTCGAAGGCCAACCACCCAGCCATGGGCAACACGGCCTCAGAGGGGATAGGGGGAAAAACGTTTTCCAGAAACATCACAAACGCCAGCCCCAAATATCCCATGGCCCGGATGATATCCTGAGCCCACATAGCAACACCGTCAAGCAAATGACTTAATCCCATTTTGTTCTTACTCCTTGATTAACGAATTCAAAGCAACAATTGTACCATATTGGGGATTGGAGGTTGGAAGTTGGAAGTTGGAGGTTGGGGATTGGAGGTTGGAGGTTGGAAGTTGGAAGTTGGTGTCCCGTCCTAGTATATGTTTACAGCGAATGTTGCGGGGTGGTTCAGAAATTGGAAATAAAACCCTAAGTAAGTCTTTGAAAGTTCCTTTATAACTTTCAGGCTACGTCACTTTATTTCGATGTGCGCAGTGTCTCCCGACCGCGCACCTGAAGTGACCGAAGGTCTCCCCTCTTGGGAAAAAATGTGGCTCAATTACCTGGAGACCTGCGGTCAGGAC
>JAANWX010000006.1 GCA_018263575.1 Chloroflexota bacterium
CAAGTTCCTCGACCACGTTCTCGAAGACCCCCACTCCGGGGTCGCCAAACCAGCCGCTATCATCATCGAACCCATCCAGGGCGAGGGCGGCTCTGTGGTTCCCCCACCTGCTTATATTTCTGAGTTGCGGGACATTTGCGACCGGCATGATGTCCTCATGATCGCCGATGAGATTCAGTCTGGGCTTTGCCGCACCGGGAAGATGTTTTCCTTTGAGTACAGTGACGTTGTCCCCGACATTGTCACCATGAGTAAGGCTTTAGGCGGGGTGGGCTTGCCCATCTCTGGCATGGCCTACAAAGAAGAACTAGATACCTGGCCCCCGGGCAAGCACATTGGCACTTTCCGAGGTAACGTGACCGCTTACGTTGCCGGGGCTGTTGCGCTGAACTTCATGGTTGAAAGCGATCTTCCCACGCATGTTACGAAGATCGGTGGCGTTGTGCTTGAGATGCTCAAGGAATTAGAGCAAGAGTCAGCGATTGTCGGCGAGGTTCGAGGGAAAGGCCTCATGTTGGGCGTCGAGTTGGTCAAGGACAAAGAAACCAAGGAACCCGCCCCTGACTTTGCAAAGCAAGTGCGTGCGGCTTGCCATAAACGCGGCTTGCTCATCGAAGTCGGCGGCCACTTCTTCAACGTCGCCCGTTTCTTGCCCCCTCTCGTCATCACCGAAGACCTGGCCAAGAAAGGCGTGGAAGTGTTTGCTGGCGCTGTTAAGGAAGTAGAAAGTAAAACGTAAAGAGTAAAGAGTAAATGTCATTTAGTTAAGGTTTTTGGCCCAGACCTGACAGGTTTTAGAGCACACTTTCAGACAGAAATATGCTCTTGGTTGCACCGAATCGAGTTTAAAATGTCGCGTCGGGAAACCTGTCAGGTCTACAACCGAGCTAAACTTAATGACATTGAGGAATCAGTGAATAACCTAATACCTGATTCCTAGTTTCCTGGTTTCCTAGTCCCTCATCACGGAGACTTATTTATGACAAAGAAAAAATGGAACGTAGCTGTTGTTGGTGCCCTGGGCATGGTGGGCACAGAAATGAGAAAAACCCTAGAAATGCGCAATTTCCCCATCGCTGAGTTTCGTCCCCTCGATATTCCTGAAAATGAAGGCACCGAAATAGAATTCAATGGCAAACGTGTAAAAACGTTAACGGCAAACGCCGAAAATTTTGAGGGTATTGATATTGCCATCTTCTCCGCCGGTGGGGCGGCCAGCCTCGAATTGGCTCCCCTAGCGGTTGAAAAAGGTGCGGTAGTGGTTGATAACAGCTCTGCCTGGCGCATGGACCCCAATTGCCCCCTCATCACCCCGGAAGTGAATCCTCACGATTTGGATTGGCACAAAGGCATCATCGGCAACCCCAACTGCTCCACCACCCAAATGGTCGTGGCCCTCAAGCCCCTGCACGATTACGCGAAAATCAAGCGTATTGTTGTCTCCACCTACCAGGCTGCCTCCGGGGGTGGACAATTGGCCTACGATGAGCTAGAGCTACAGGCTCGTCAGGTCCTGGCCGGGGAAGAGCCGACCATTGAAAAATTTTCTCATCAACTGGCTTTCAATGTTATTCCTCACATCGATGTCTTCCAGGAAGGGGACTACACCAAAGAGGAATGGAAGATGGTCAAGGAAACCCAAAAAATGTTTGGCGACGATTCCATCCAAGTGACAGCCACCGCTGTTCGTGTCCCTGTCTTCCACGGCCATTCAGAAGCCGTCAATATTGAGACGGAGAAAAAACTCACCCCGGAAAAAGCGCGTGAATTGTTGGAGAACGCGCCGGGCGTGCAAGTGATCGACGATCCGGCCAAAGATCAATACCCCATGCCCTTCCCTACCGCCCACACGGATCCCACTTTTGTGGGCCGGATCCGGGAGGATTTCTCCATCGAGAACGGCCTGAATCTGTGGATCGTGGCCGATAATATCCGCAAGGGAGCGGCCCTCAACGCCGTGCAGGTCGCGGAGGCCTTAGTAGAAAAAGGCCTGGTAGAACCATCAACCTGGGCTGGGAAGTACTTGGGGCCTGACCGTTAGTAACCGTTCACACCCCTCACCTCAATCCTTGCCAAGGCACAGCCTAGGGGCTGCACACCGTGAGCAAAGCGTCCCACGGGGAGAGGAGGCTGTCCCCTCTCCTGAGGGAGAGGGCTAGGGTGAGGGCAGGGGCTGAATGATTACTCTTAGGAGTACCTTTTTTCAGTTACTCATGAGGTTGCCACGTCACCTGGGCACAAAAAGCGCTGCCCAGCTTCCTCGCAACGACATCTCTTTTCATATGGGCTTTGTATCATCTCAAAAAATATTGGACTGATGTAGGGCGATTTGGTAAATCGCCTAGGCAAAGTGCAACTTTGCACCGAAATACCATTTCGACCTACATTCCCCCGGAATATTGAGAAGTTACTGGGTTTTTACCAAATGCAATAGCCCTGACGCAGGAACACGGTTCTTACGAGAACCGTGTTCCTGGCATCACTCATTACTTTTTACTCATCACACCCTATGTCAAATAAAAAAATACTTGTCCAAAAATTTGGGGGCACCTCGGTCTCTACCGAGGAACGCCGGGCGCAGGTGATTGGCCACGTGCGGCGGGCCAGGGAGGAGGGGTACCAGGTAGCCATTGTCGTCTCGGCCATGGGACGGACGGGCGATCCTTACGCCACGGATACGCTCTTGAACCTCTTGCGGGATGGCGGCGGCCCGGTCGATAAGCGCGATTACGACATGGTCTTCGCCTGCGGGGAGATCATCTCCGCCACGGTGATGGCCCACCTCCTGAAACAGGAGGGCATCCAGGCCGTGGGGTTGACGGGGGCACAGGCCGGCATTTTCACGGACGCCAATCACAGCGAGGCCAGAATCGTCGAGATCGACCCATCCCGGCTGCACGTGCATCTCGGCCAAGGCCAGGTGCCGGTGGTGGCCGGATGCCAGGGAAAATTCCGCGGCACCGGTGACTACACCACCCTGGGCCGGGGCGGGAGCGACACCTCCGGCGTGGCGTTGGGGGTGGCGTTGGGGGCCGAGAAGGTCGAGATTTTCACCGACGTGGAAGGGGTCGCGAGTACCGATCCCCGTGTAGTTCCCCAGGCGGCTTGGCTGGAACACATCAACTACCGCACCATGCTAGAAATGGCCCGCTATGGGGCGGGCGTCGTCCATCCCCGCGCGGTGAAGGCCGGGCAAGCGGGGGATGTCCCGGTGGTGGTGCGCTCCACCTTCTCCAACCAGCCGGGCACGGTCATCAACGCTGAACCCGACCAATTCCCCCTGGGCGGGATCGCCATCTTGGGGCCTCTGGAATCCCTCGTCCTGGAGGAGGATATCCTGGGGGCCGAGAAACGATCCGCGTGGGAGAAGAAACGCCTCATCATGAGCCTGGTAGATGAGGACAGCGGCGCTCTAGTCCTGGCCGCCTCCTCGGAGAAATCCCACGAACTGGCGTTAGCGCAAGAGGAATTGGGTCCGGCGGCAAAAAGGGCTGGTGAGGCCCAGGCCTGGGTCTCGCTGGTTGGCGAAAGGGGAGGAGAAGTTGGTTCCGATGGCCGCAGCTTCTTGGAAAATGAGGGGATCGACGTGTTCTACCACGAGAGGACTGACCAGCGGAGCACTTATGTCGTCCCCGCTGATGAAAAGGAGCGGGCTGTGAAAGTTCTATACCAGGAGTTCTTCAAAAGTTTTTTATTCATAAGCCAAAGGAGGCTAACATGACTGCAAAAAAACAATTACACGGTGATGTCTTTCATCCATCTCAGGAGACGATAGACAAAGCACGCCTTAAAGACTGGGAGGCAATGGCTAAACGTGCCTCCGATGACTTAGAAGGTTTTTGGGCCGCAGAGGCTGAGAAATTAGACTGGTACCAAAAATGGGATCAGGTTCTCGATGATAGCAATGCTCCCTTCTATCAGTGGTTCACCGGCGCCCAGACCAACATTGTTCATAATGCCCTGGACCGTCACCAGACGACTTCGTGCCGTAACAAACTGGCCCTGATCTGGGAAGGAGAACCGGGCGATATTCGCGCCCTTTCTTACCATGGTTTAAACCGCGAAGTCAATCAATTTGCCAATATCCTGAAAGCGATGGGCGTGGGCAAAGGTGACCGCGTGACAATCTACATGGGTCGCATTCCGGAGATTATATTCGCTATGCTGGCCTGTGCAAAACTTGGTGCCATTCACTCCGTGGTTTATGGCGGCTTTAGCGTAGACGCCCTCGAAGGCCGCATTGAGGATTCGGAATCGAAAGTTGTCATCACCGCCGATGGCGGTTGGATGCGGGGCAAAATCGTTCCCCTGAAAGACATTGTTGACGAAGCCGTGAAACACACTCCCTCCGTGGAAACCGTCATCGTTGTCCAACGCACCGGGCATGATGTCTACATGGAAACGGGCCGCGATTATTGGTATCACGATTTGGCAAACCTCCCCATTGCCAGTGGTAAATGTGAAACTGAGGTGATGGACGCCGAAGACCCTCTTTTCATCCTTTATACCTCTGGGACAACTGGCACGCCCAAAGCTATCTTGCACACCCACGGCGGATACATGGTCGGCACGGCCACTACCCTGAAATATGTCTTTGACCTTCAAGATGATGACCGTTGGTGGTGCGCGGCTGACCCCGGTTGGATTACGGGGCATTCCTACATTGTCTACGCCCCCTTCGTACTTGGGGCCACATCATTTATGTACGAAGGCGCACCGAATTACCCTTATCCCGACCGCTGGTGGCGGATGGTGGATAAATATGGTCTGACGGTTTTCTATACTGCGCCAACGGCCATCCGAGGTCTGATGCGCTTCGGGGAATCCTGGCCCAACCGCCACGACCTTTCCTCCCTGAGGCTCTTAGGCTCTGTTGGGGAACCCATCAATCCCGAGGCCTGGAAGTGGTACTATCGTGTCATTGGCGGGGAACGCTGTCCCATTATGGATACCTGGTGGCAGACGGAGACCGGCAACTTTATGATCACTCCCACGCCCACGGTGCCGCTCAAACCAGGCTCAGGCACACGTCCCTTCTTCGGGCAAGAGGCTGAAATCTTGGATGGGGATGGCAATCCTGTTCCTGACGGCGAAGAGGGGTACCTGGTTCTCAAGAACCCCTGGCCGGCCATGCTGCGCACCATCTACAAGAACCCTGACCGTTATGTAGAGCAATACTGGAGCAAGTACCCCGGTTATTACACCACGGGTGACTCCGCCAAACGGGACAAAGACGGTTATTATTGGATCATTGGCCGTGTAGATGACGTTATCAAGGTCTCTGGTTATCGCCTTGGCTCGGCGGAAATTGAAAGCGCGTTGGTAAGCCACCCTGCTGTGGCTGAATCCGCTGCTATCGGTTTACCACATGAACTTAAGGGTCAGGCTATTCATGCTTATTGTATTTTAGGTGCTGGCGCCGAAGAGACACCTGGCCTCGCCGATGAACTGATTAGACACGTGAGTGACAATTTGGGCAAAATCGCCCGTCCTGAGGAAGTCACATTTGTGGAGAGCCTACCTAAAACGCGCTCTGGCAAGATTATGCGCCGCTTGCTCAAAGCCCGTGCCCTGGGCCTAGATGAGGGTGATACCTCTACGCTGCAAGATTGATTTGAGTGCTTGGAGACTAGTGACTGGGGATCAGGAGATCAGGGATCGGTAGATCAGGGATCAGTAGATCAGGAATCAGGTTACTGGTTTCCTGACACCCTGATACCCTGCTTCCCTGATACCCTGATACCCTGGTTTCCTGACCTCCTGATACCCTGGTTTCCTGACCCCCTGACACCCTGGTTTCCTGACCCCCTGATACCCTGCTTCCCTACTCGTTACTCATCACGCAACATTCATCACTCACTACGAAGGAGACGTCTCTCTATGAACGACAACCTTTTTGGCTGGCGGGCGCGGGTGGGGATCATTTACCCCGCTTCTGGCTTGGCGGATATGGAATACTATCACCTTGCCCCGCCCGGGGTCTCGGTTCACATCACCCGTACCAGCATGGCCGACGACGAGGGCAGTGTGACTTTAGAGACCATGTCGCAGCTTGCGGGCGGTGAACCTTTCGAGCGTCTGGCGGCCGATTTGGCCACCGTGAAACCCCACGCCCTGTGCTGGATGTGTACTTCCGGCAGCTTCAGCCGAGGCCCGGCCTGGGACAAGCAGTTGCGGGAGGGCCTTAGCGAGCATGGGAAATGCCCGGCTACCACAACGTCTACCGCGCTAGTGACCGCTTTTCAGGCTTTGGGCGTGAAAAAAGTCGCCCTGGGAACCCCCTACGAGCCGCGTCTCAACGAGAAACTTGTCCAGTATGTCGAACACTTTGGTTTTGAAGTCAGCAATCAAATTGGCTTGAACCTAACCACAGATTGGGAGATCGGGAATTTGGATTACGCCGCGTTGCGAGATTTGGTGCGGCGTGCCAATACCCCCGAGGCTGAGGCAATTTTCATCAGCGATACCGGCATTGTCCTCAGCCCCATCGCTCAGCAATTGGAAGAAGATTTAGGCAAACCCGTCTTCAGTGCCAACATGGCCTCCATGTGGCAGACCTTGCGCTTGGCCGGCGTGCGCGAGCCGCGGCCTGGCCTGGGGAGGCTTTTTGGGTTGGTGGGTCGGTAGGTTGGGGATTGGTAGACTGGTGATATTGGTGATATTGGTAGATTGGTTGGTAGTTGGGTACCAATCTACCAGTTTCCCAGTTTCCCAATATACCGTTTAAGAGGAACTCATGAAAAAATACGAAACAGATGTTTTAATCATCGGCACCGGCGGAGCGGGGCTTTACGCCGCCATCCGGGCCGCGGAGGAGGGCGTGCGTGTCCTCGTTTGGGACAAAGGCCTGGTGGGGCGGGGGGGGAGCACGGTGGGCGGGGCCGGGGTCTCCGCCGTGGGGCCTTGGAGCAGGCCGGGGGATGGCTCTGACGTCCAATTCCGGGATACGGTCACCGGCGGGGCTTACCTCAACGACCAACCCCTGGTACGGACCCTGGTGGAGGAGGCCCAAGAACGCATCACCGAGCTGGAAGGCTGGGGATTGAAATTCGACCGGGACCCCGATGGCGGTTACGTTCTGGACCAGGCCGGGGGCCACAGCTTCCCCCGCGTGATGGCCATCAGTGACCGGGTGGGTTTGCAGATGGTCAAGGTGCTCCGCAACCAGGCCCGGAAGAGGGAGAACATTCACCGCCATCCCGACGTGATGGCCTACCAACTCCTCCTCGAAGATGGGGCCATGGTGGGGGGGATCGGGCTGGATGTGGGGGCCGGGGAAGTCATCCGGGTGGACGCTCCGGCGGTGGTTTTGGCCACCGGGGGGATCGGGCAGCTTTATCCCACAACCAGTAACCCCATTCAGAGCACGGGAGACGGGCTGGCCCTGGCTTCACGGGTTGGGGCGCGGATGCTCAACATGGAGCAAGTCCAGTTTTATCCCAGCGGCCTGGTGCATCCCTCTTCGCTCAAGGGTTTTATTTTGGGCATACAAGAATATTCGTCGCTCTACAATCGTGAGAACGAGCGCTTTATGAGGCGTTATGAGCCTGAATTATTGGAGCATACCACGCGCGATAAGTTGGCCCGCGCCATTTACACCGAAATTCTCGAAGGGCGGGGCACGGAGCATGGCGGCGTGTATTTGGATGTGACGACGATCCCCGAAGAGACCTTTCACAGTTTTCAACATGAGTACGAGGTAGCCAAGGATAGAGGCTTCGACATGCAAAAAGTTCGCGTAGAAGTTGCCCCAGCCGCGCATTACTACATGGGCGGGATAGCGATTGAAAGCGACGGTTGCACCTCGGTGCCCGGGCTGTTTGCGGCCGGGGAAGTCTCCGGCGGCGTGCAGGGCGGGAACCGTCTGAGCGGCAACAGCTTAGCGGGGATTTTGGTCTTTGGAGCGCGGGCGGGAACCAGCGCGGCCCGTTATGCCCAAGAACAGCCGCGAATTCCTGACGTGGCTCAAGAGGCGGGAAAACAGGCTGAAGAACGCTTGCATCATTTGGCCCAAAGGGGGGAGGGTGAGTTGACGCCCGCGCAGGGGAAAGACCGCTTGCGGGCTGTGATGTGGGAGGGTGTGGGCCTCATCCGCACCGAGGAGGGGCTGCGTTCCGCCCAAGAGGAAATCGATTCTTTGCGGGAAGAGATTCTCCCAAGGATCAGCCTTCATGGGCCTAGTTTGCTGCAAAACCAGAGCTTGGTCGCTTACCTGGAATTAGAAAATATGCTCACAGCCGCTGACCTTATCATCCAGTCGGCTTTGGCCCGTCGGGAGAGCCGGGGCGCCCACTACCGGGAAGACTTCCCCCACGAGGAGAACCCTCCCCTGTGCGTCGAGGCGGTTCTGGAGGGGGGAACCCCGACCATCTCCAAAAGATCACCGCAGTTGACCGAGCTATCCCCTTCCCCAAATGTAGGTCGAAATGGCTTTTCGACAGGGGGGAGTGAACGGCTACATGAGGAGGTGGCTCAATGACATCCCCCAAAACGTTTCAGGTTCACATTCACCGCTATGACCCCGAACGGAAATCCTCCGCTTACGCGCAGACCTACCAGGTGAAACACCGCCCCAGCATGACCGTGCTGGAAGTTTTGGAGGATATCCAACACCACCAAGACAGCTCGTTGGCCTTCCGCTCTTCGTGCCGGAGCAGCAAATGCGGCACGTGTGCTGTCTCCCTGGATGGCAAGCCCGCCCTGGCCTGCCGGACGGTGGTCAGCGGGGAGGACATCAGCCTGGGGCCTTTGCCCCGGCGCCCGGTCGTCCGGGATTTAATCGTCGAGCACCGGGGACGGGAAAAGAGGCTGGGGGAACTGGCCGCCCTCGAGCGGGAATCTACGCCGGCCGCACTCCCAGAATCGAAAATTGATTACGCTAACGTCTCCCGCTGCATTGAGTGCACGGTCTGCACGGCGGCCTGTCCGGTGGGATTTACCCTGACGGAACTGGCCCCCACGCCCGACTTGTTTTCCGCTGCGGTTGGAGCGGGGATCCGCGTTGAGGATGATTCCCCGGCCATGCCCCTTGAGGAGAACATTGATTATTGCAGCCTGTGCCTGAATTGTTACCTGGCTTGCCCCGCTGGGGTGGACTTGAACGCCCTCAACGCCTGGGCCAAGGACGCTTTGACGGAGGCGGGGCCTCCCCGTCTGCGGAATTGGTTGTTTGGCCGCCCTGATCTCTTGGGGAAGGCGGGGAGTCTGGCCCCTAAGCTCAGCAATCTGACCCTTGCCAATGCCCTGCTGCGCAAGGGAATGGAGGCTTCGGTGGGCATCAGCGCCCGCGCGGATATGCCACCCTATGAGTCGCCCTTTTTGCGTTGGTATAAAAAATACCGTCCGCAAACCGGGCCTTCGGCTGAACGCAAAGTGGCTTTTTTTGTGGGATGTTTCTATAATTACAACGACACCCAAACTACCCAAGATACAATCAGGCTCCTTGACCACCTGGGCGTGCACGTGGGTGTTCCGGAGGAGCAGCAGTGTTGTGGGATGCCCATGCTGGGCAACGGGGACGCGGAGGGGGCGCGGCGGCGGGCTGAAGCGAATACCGAGGTTTTCCGTCCCTGGCTCGAGAAGGGCTACGACGTGATCGTGGCTTGCACCACGGGTAGCCTGATGCTTAAATCAGAATATACCGGGACGCTCGACGTGCCTGCAGCCGGGGAATTGGCCGGGCGAACCTACGACCTGGGCGAATACTTGCAACTTTTGGTGGAAGATGGCGTGCTGGATTTGGGCGCACTAGAGCCGGTTTCTGAGCGCATGAGTTACCACACCCCCTGTCACTTGAAGGCTCAGCAAATCGGCCGACCTTTCATTGAGCTACTCTCGCAAATTCCGGGCCAGGAGATTGACGTCCTGGACACTGTTTGTTGCGGCCTGTCCGGAAGTTACGGTTTGAAGACCGAGAAATACGACCTGGGCCAAGACATCGGCCAACATTTGTTCGACGCCCTTGACGAGTCGCACCCCGACCTGGCCCTCAGTGAGTGCGGCCCTTGTCAGCTCCAAATGCGGCACGGAACCGGCTTACCGACGAAACATCCGGTGTCGGTGTTGTGGGAGGCAATGGGTCAGGAATCAGTAGACCAGGAGGTCAGGAATCGGTAGATCAGGAGATCAGGGATCAGTAGATCAGGAGATCAGGGATCGGTAGATCAGGAGATCAGGGATCAGTAGATCAGGAGATCAGGGATCAGTAGACCAGGAACCTGGTTCCCTGCTTCCCTGCTTCCCTGATACCCTGATACCCTGATACCCTGTTTCCCTGTTTCCCTGTTCCCCTGTTCCCCTGTTTCCCTGCTTCCCTGTCTCCCTGCTTCCCTGTTCCCCTGTTTCCCTGTTTCCCTGCTTTCCTGGTTTCCTGACACCCTAGTCCCTCATCACCTCACCTAAGGAGTCCCCCTATGTCATGGAGAGCAAAAATCGGTATCGTTTACCCGGCGGATGGCGCGTTGGACGATGAATACTGGGCCTTCGTCCCGGAGGGGGTGACTGTGCATATCACCCGCTTCGCGGCCACGGACGAGCAAACGATAGAAGTCTTCGAGGAGCAGGCCAACAGTCCTGATATTGAAAACGCGGCCTCACACCTGAGTGTGATTGGCCCTGATTCCATCGGGTACGCCTGCACTTCGGGGAGCTTCATCTACGGGGCCGGGAAGGATAAAGAAATTGGCGCACGAATGGAAGCCGCCACGGGAGTCCCTTGCACGACTACCTCGACTGCAATTGTCAATGCCTTGAAGGCTCTTGGAGTTCACAAACTGGCCGTTGCTGCTCCTTATCCAGATGACGTCACGGGGCGATTGAAAGTTTTTTTGGAAGAATATGGATTCGAGGTTGTTTCGATAAAGGGGCTGGGTTTAATGCACGGCATTGCCCATCAACCCGTGGGGGCTTCATATCAATTGGCGAAGGAAACCGATGTCCCTGAAGCGGAGGCGGTGGTCATCAGTTGCACGAACTTCCGCACCGCAAACACCCTGGCAGCCCTGGAACAAGATTTGGGCAAACCCGTCGTCAGCGCCAACCAGGCCACCATGTGGGAATTGCTGTGTTTGGCAGGGGTTAACCCCAACCTGGAAGGGCTTGGGGATCGGTAGATCAGGGGATCAGTGGATCAGGGATCAGTAGATTAGGAATCAGTAGACCTGGGATCAGTAGATCAGGGATCAGTAGATTAGGAATCAGTAGATCAGGGATCAGTAGATCAGGAATCAGTAGATCAGGAATCAGGTTACTGGTTTCCTGATATCCTGATACCCTGGTTTACTGACACCCTGCTTCCCTGCTTTCCTGCTTACCTGACTACCGGCAATTCTTCGGGCGCACGTCGAGTGAGTAACTCTGGCCCGTCTTCTCGGATGACGATGTTTTCTTCATGGACCATCATCTTGCCCGGCGCGATGCTCAGCCCAGGTTCGAGGGTGAGGACCATGCCCGGTTTTAACACTGTGTTGTCGAAGTCGGTGTTGGAGGGCCACTCGGTGAGCTGCATGCCGAGGCCGTGGCCCAAGCGTCCCACGCCGCTGGCGGAAGGGCTGTGAGCTTCGATGATGCTCCACATGCTCTCGAAAACCTGGCTACAGGTCGCTCCCGGTCGGGCCGCCCGCAGCCCGGCTTCGGTGGCTTGGTAGAGGACGGTGTAGGCCTCACGGGCGGCATCGGAGGCGTGCCCGAAAGCGTAGTTGCGGTCAAAGTCGCAGAAGTAGCCGTCAAAGGTCGAACCGGTGTCCAGCATGAGAATATCCCCCGCTTGCAAGGGGCGGCTGGAGGGCGGTGAAATGATGTCGTCGTACCCGCCCGGGCCAGCCCCTCCCACCAGGTAGGGGACATCGTCCGCGCCGCGCCGGAGGATGTCGACCTTGAATTTGCGAAAAGCGTCGCGCTCCGTGTCACCGGTGCTGATCAGATTGGGCAAAACTTCGAAAGCGCCCGAGACAATTTCACAAATATGGCCGATTTTCGCGATCTCCGCTTCGGATTTGACCATCCGCAAGGCCCGGATCAGTGGGGTAGCATCGACGAATTCCGCGCCGGGGAGGGTGTTCCGGATGGCGTCGAAATCGGCCAGCGGCATCCGCAGGTGACTTTCCCGCCCCATCGGGACGCCGATCCGCCCGGTTCTGCCCGTCACCTCCCGCAACGTCCCGGTGAGGAGGGAGATCCCATCATCCTCGGGCGCGGGGGATGACCAGGTGCGGATGTCTTCCTCGGCGATCCAGGTAGTGCGTAGATAGTCGGCGCCAATCTCCGGGATGACGGCGACCGGTTTGCCCCGGGCGGGGATGACCAAGAACCAGGGGCGGGTTGGGCTTTGCCAAAATTGGGTCAGGAATCCCGAAAAATAACGGAATTCCGGCTCGGTGGTCAGCAGCAGGGCGTCGATGTCTTGTTGGGCCATCAATCGTTGGGCGCGGTCCAGGCGGGATTCGAATTCAGAGGTGGGAAAACCACGGGGCGGTTCGTTAGCAGTAGCGAGCGGTGGACTTGCGTTGGTAGTCATATTTTTATATCTTGTCAGGCTAGAGAGTCAAATTCAAGGCCTGTTTTCAGGATTCTTGAGGTGATTTTGAAAGTTTTGGCCCCAGAATTTTTGTCGCCGCGGTGATCAATCCGAAAACAATCCAAGGGTTGGGTACAGCAAAGGAATCGTAGGAGAAGGTATCCACCAGAAAGGCTACTAAGCCTATCAGAGAAGCTGTGCCCCAATACCTCTCTACTTTATCATCTGAAAGCCATAAATAGATAGCCCCTCCCGCTAACATGACCAGGAAAGTCGCGAAAACGGCTGTTCCCAGAAACCCGGTCTCGGCCAGGAGATGGGCAAAGAAGTTTTTTGAGGTTATGACCCGATTCTGGGTAGGAACAATCCGCTTTAGCAATTCTGGCATATATCCTACCTGAACGCTGGGCATCATATCCGCAAAATGGAATGTAAAATTGCCTAAGCCTACGCCAAAAAGTGGGTATTGGGAGAATGTTCGATAAGCGGTCTCCCAATAAACAAAGCGGGGGCCAAAACCAATATACCTGAAATAACTATATAAATCATCGCCACCCATAAATGGCGCAAATTCCCACATGCGGGTGATATAACTATTCTGCTTACCAACTGCAAAAAACAAAAGACCCATGATTACCAAAATTACCACCGCTAGGATGGCTCTCCGCAACCAAGCAGGGACGTTGGCAAAGGTTTCTTGTATGCGACCCAGCCATTGGGCGCGTTCGGGGGGGGCTTGGTCATGGCTTGGTTTGCGCCGAAAGAACAATACACTAACGCCAATGACAACAATCGCCACGCCCAATCCGGAACGGGAGAGGGTGAAAAGCAAAACACCTCCCATCCAGACAAACAAGATTTTTTCAACCGTCAACCACCGCCATCGCCATTGGAAAGCTGTATAATTTGTCAATACCGCTCCTAATATCCAGGGAAGCCATAGGGCGGTCAATTGATCAGCAAACCAACTTGGCTCGAAGGCCATCCCAGAAATTCGGGTAGGTATCAGCCTGGTTGTAGAGATGTGATCCTGCATGCTTTGCATAATTTGGAACCAATTGGGAATAATATCCAGGACGTAGATGATCTGCAAAGACCCCCAGAACAAAGCCACTGCCAGCCCCACGTAAAGCCAGCGCAGCGTGAAGCCTAAGGCTTCCTTGTCATTGGGCACAAGAGAAACGGTGAGATAGATGGCCCCCGCGAGAGCGAGGGTGATCAGAGAACGAATGACGCGCGGGGCAATGGAAACTTCAGCGAGACGGGAAATACTTCCCCTCATGAATGGCAGCAAGGAAGAAATCACCGCCATGGTCACGAAAGCAAAAAAAGGAAGCCACACGCGCGGGAGAGGTCGTTTCCACAAGGAAGGGAAGGTGACCGCTAGCACGAAAATAAGCAAAGGGTAGACAAGCAAAGGACGAACACTAGCGCTTCCCCCGCCTATGCTGGAGGGGAAATAAGGGAAACTGTTAACCGGCAAACTGACCAGGAAGAAAGCCCAGACAATCTTGCGGGCAATAGAAAGGCGTTTAGCCAGCATGGGTTTCCTCCGTTGGGGGAGTCGAAATACCATTTCGACCTACATGCTCGCTTTCTCGGTCGTGGCGGGTGGGCGGGTTCTGCCGATCCTTGGGGGGAAAAACACCCGTGCGGAGGAAGGCCACCAGCACCCAAACCAGGAAGCCAATGCCACCGGCAACCAAAGTCACCGTTCCTGTAGAGCGCACGCGACCTTCTTGGGAAAGGCTGGAACTTGGCTCAAGATATAAATTTGCCGATAATCCCAGGCTGTCATCTTGGGCTTGATGGTACTCATCAAGGATTTCTTCCCGCTTTGTGGTCAACAAGGCAAGTTCTTCTTGGGCGTCTTCTAAGGCTGTTCCGGGTTCTAAGCTGGCTATTTTTTCTTCAACAATCCCAATGCTGGTGTTGGCAGACTGCAACTCAGCGTCTAGCTCAGCGGCGTGCTCCGCATGGACTAAAAGCTCTTCTACCCGGGTGTAGCCAGCCTCTCGCCACGCTTCAACAGCCTGAGCGGCGTATGCTGTCTGCGGGTGAATGACCTCCAGCCGCCAATTTCCGGCATCATACCAGTAAATGTCCATCCGTTCTGCCAGGACTTCGGTTTTAACCTGGTCCCAGTATGCATCCTGCTCCCGGAGGGAATCCAGGGTTTTTGTCAATACTTTCTCTGAAGAAATCACATCAGCGACCTGTTTTAGTTGCCAATTTTTATAATCATCCAGGTTCAAGGGTTCGGTCTCTGCCAGTGGGATGACATGGGCCATCTCACCCACGCGGATGACGTCGATCCCTACGTATAGATCAGCCGTGGCCCGGTATGGAGCGGGGTATAAATATGCTCCACCAAGGCCTAATAAGCCTCCTGCAACAATAAAAGCCAGCACAATGTACCATTGCCGTGTCATGCGCAGAATTTCGTCTCGAAAACTCCAAGTTTGCATGATAGTAGTCTCCAGTTTGTTAGTCTGATAGTCTTGTTAGTCTGATAGTCTGGTAGTTGTTAGTCAAGTAGTCTGAGTAGTCTAATTGGTCTAAAGTGCGTTGCACCTTTTTGGTCGGATAGTCTGATGGTCTTAGTAGTCTAAGTGGTCTAAGGTGCATTGCACTTGCATTCTAAAGTGCGTTGCACCTTTTTGGTCGGGTAGTCTCATTGGCCTAGGTGGTCTGATCTGTCACCTTGTCCTTGGCCCTTTAGACCCGATGGATGTGTCCATCCATCTCGAGCGTGGAGAAGGAAGCTCTCCCCTGATCCCTGGTCACCTAGTCCCTCATTACCTCATCACCTGATCCCCAACCTCCTCCGTTTCACCCAATTCCATATGGGGGCCAATACTTTCCTAAGGGTATATTTTGCCACAAAAAGGGAAACCCAGCTACCCCCTTCCCTTCGGTGGACGCGCAGCATCTCTGGCCAGCAGCGGTCGTCGGCAGCAAAGGACTTCGCGTCTCGATAAACTCGAAAATTGGCCCACAGACGTGGAACGTACCGCAGCTCTGTTTGCTTGGCAAAGCGCACCCACAGGTCATAGTCCATGGCAAAATAAAAACTAGGGTCTAGGGGACCCACCGCCTTCCATAAATCAGCTCGCCAAAACGAAGCCGGCTGGGGGATGTAGACTCCTCCCCGCCGCAAACGCCGGTAATTGGTCTGTTGGGCGTTGAACTTTCCCAAGACACGCCCTTTTTCGTCAATGAAGTTCGTATCTCCGTACACCATCCCTACCCTGGGATGGTCTTCCAAAAAGGCCACCGCTTCTGAAACAGCAGTAGGTTGATAGGTATCGTCCGAATTCAACCAGGCTAAAATATTTCCATTGGCCATCGCGAATCCCTTGTTGATGGCCTCCGTTTGGCCTTCATCTGGCTCTGAAATCCAGGTTGCTAACGCTTCCTCATAGCGCCGTATCACCCCTAAACTGCCGTCCGTTGAGCCGCCATCTACCACAATATACTCCACATGGGGGTAATTTTGGCCGAGGACGGAGCGGATGGTGGTTTCCAGAAACTCGGCTTGGTTATAGGAGGGGGTGATGATGGAGACGAGGGGGAGGGACATGGGGGGATATGAGTTGCGTGATGAGTAAAGAGTAATGAGTAATGAGGCGCGAGTTGGGTTCTCACCGCAGGTGCAACGAACTTCGCGCTCTAGCCTGCGCTCTAGGCGGTGTCCCCGCCGCCGCGGACGGCGGTTTGAGCAAGTTTAATTCCCGGCCAGCCTTCTAATGAGTGGTCGAGATTGAGTTGGGGAGGACGGCGGTTTTTCCAGGAGTAGTACCAATTGGCCAAGAACCCACCGCCCACCAGGCTGAGGGCGGAAAACAAGAGGCGGTGCCAAAAGCTCGCCAATAGGGGAGGATAGGTCACGGCCGCCTTAAGGTAAACCGTCAACGCTGCCCAGGCAGCTCCCCCGTCCAGGAGGTAGCGAGCGTTGATCTGGTGGGCGCCGGCCCAGGCGCGGCGCGAATCTTCCCGCAGCAGAGGGGCCAAATCTGGCTGGGATTCCGCCCACGCCAAGATACGGTAGGCCTCCTTCCCGCATTTATCCGCCATGTAAACGTTTTTGGCCTCTTTATGGTAGCGAGAAACGGCCCAGGTTTGTGGTCGGTGGACAATGTCGGCCTCTCTCGCCATCCGAATCCACAGGTGGTGATCCAAAAAGAAATGGTAACTGGGGTCGAGGTGATTGACCTCTTCCAATATTGAACGGCGCATAAAGACGGCCGGTTGGGTGATGATTTGGAAGCGGAGCAAATCGCGCAATTCTAGGTTGCCAGCGGGTAGATGGTTCAGCAAACGACCTTCGGCGTCCGCGGAGACCGCATCGCCAAAGACCATGCCCGCTTCCGGATGATCGTGAAAGGTTTCTACAGCCTTGGTAATGGTCCCAGGCAAATATAAGTCATCCGAGTTGAGCCAGGCTACAATCTCGCCCGTGGCCTGTTTAAAACCTTTGTTGATGGCGTGGGCCTGACCCTCATCTGATTCAGAAACCCACCATGCCAGCCGGTCAGCATAGTTTTTGATTATTTCTAGGCTGCCATCCGTGGAGGCGCCATCCACCACAATGTATTCTATGTTTGGATATTCTTGATGGAGAACGGACTGCAGTGTGGCTTCCAGGAAACGGGCCTGGTTATAAGAGGGGGTGATAATGGAGACGAGGGTCATGGGGGAGGGAAGTGTGCAGGTTGCAAGTGGCAAGTGTGCAAGTGGCAAGTGGCAAGTGGCAAGTGGCAAGCATGCAAGTGGGCGAGGGGAGCTTGGGATATTTTCTTAGGGTCGTAAATCGAAGATGACGAATCCGCCGCCTTCTTTGTAGATGGGGTAGTTGTTATAAAGCTCGTTATATAGTTTTTCCTGGCGTTTAAGCTCATCCATGCGCGTGACGAGAAAGTAGTCGTAACCTGCGGTGTAGTCTGCGAAGCGTTTGGAGAAAGGTTCCGGTTCTGCCCCCTGGAGAGCGGCGTGTTCAAAATCTTCTGTTCCTGGCCAATTCCACGGGTTTATCCAGCCATAATATTCAATCCGGTAGCTGTAGTTTTGCGAAAGAGTAATTATGCTGGCATCACGCTCTACAAGGCTGGCCACTGTTTTGTACCAATCAGGTTCATGGCGGTAATCGTCTTCGGCCAGTTTTCCATATCCCAAGACGAGGCCGGCGATGAGGATGGCTGCCAATCCAGCCCAGGCAAGGTATTTGAATATTTTGTGCTTTCGAATCCAAGCAAACACATACTCCGCCAAGGCTCCTATTGAAATGGCTAAGAGGGGAATGGCAGGGAGATGATAATAATAATGGGTCATAAAGTGATAGGAGAATCCAAAGCCATAGATGACATACCCGGCCCAGATTCCTAGCAGAAAGCCACGCTGCAACCACTTTTTGAGGAAAATTAAACCGATTAGACCGACAAGCAGGATATAATCGCGCCCTGTGACCGTGGCAAGGGCATTCTTCCATTGGAGGTAGAATTTTATATCACCCCATAGTTGGGGGAAAAAACGCCCCTGGAATTGTTGTCCTAAAGTGCCGACGAGAAACACGCCATAAGCGGTGTAGAGGAGGGGGGGCAAGGCTGCTAAGGCCATCATTACCCATATTTGCCCGTCTCGCAATGTCTCTGTGATCTTTTTCCTCATCAGGACGACTATGGCCATCCCGCCCAAAAGGAAGAAGATAGCAATAAACTTGACGAACATGGCCATCCCAGCAGCAAGCCCGGCCAGGATGGCCCATTTCCAGGTCGAGGTGCGATGCCAGCGATAGAACGTCCACCAGGCGGTGACTATCAAAGCCGTCATCAGGGGGTCGGGGATAAAGGTTCGGCTGACGATAAACCCAAAGGGAGCCAATAAATAATAGACAAGGGCAATCACGGCCCCGTCGGCGGAGACCATTTCTTTGACCAAGAAGAATAGGGCCACACCGCCCAGTACCCAATAGAGGGCCGAATAAATACGCGCAATCCAAAGGTGTTCCCCTCCGACGATCAGGTAGGTGCCCGCCACCACAGATTCCACAATATTCGGCTCAATCATACTTCGGTTGCCCAGAGAAATGGCCATTTCTCGTTTCCACTCAGGGGCGGAAATGTTGTGTTCGTAGTACATGCCACGGGCAATCATGGCTGAGCGCAATTGCCGTGTTGCGGCGTAATCAAGAGGGGGATCGGTGAGGTCGAAGAGGCGCACCGCCAGCCCACAGGCTAAAACTATGAGCAAAACGGCGACCAGCCAAAACGAGGAGGGGGCGAAGATGGATGGGTTGTTTCTATGAGAATTCATGAATTCTTAAAGGCCCTCATTCAAAGAAAGTGTCATAGTCTACTTTTGGGAAAACGGTCAGTTTTCCACCGATGGTAGCATCGACGACTTGCCGCCCGGAGGCTTCATAGACCTGGCGTGCCCGGTAGTAGGCTAGTTCAGAGGTGTCTAAATCGGGAAGTTGCCATTTGAACCCTTTTCCAAAATATTTCTCGCTGAAATGATTTGGGTCGTCTCCTTGAGAAACAATAGTTTTATTAGCCTCTCCCTGGGTAGCAAAGCTATGATCTACACCAATGAGGATGGCTTTTTCAAATCCCATGTGGAAGGCCAATTGTAAGCACACGTAAGTCACCGTAGCACCCTCCCACAGGCGCTGAGAGGCATCCTGGGCGAATTTAGGCCCTTCATAGGTGGTGTGCAAGAAGTGGGTGTCTTTGTCAGGCTCACCGGTAGGGTAGAGGAGTTTGCGCGATCGCCAGGAGAAGAATTTGGACATTTCTAAGGCCTGAAAATCCTGGTAGCATTGTTCTATGACCAAACTATTCACAGATACTAAATAACTGGTCTTAAAGCCCCACTCCGGAAAAGCGAGGTAAATGCGGTTCATTCCAAAGGTGTATTCTTCTTCGAGGTGGGAGACATCGGTCTCCTGCAGGCTGGGGCCGTTGCCGATGATGAAGCAGCGCTCGCCCCGGTGGGTGTCCTTCAGGGCCGCAAAGCGTTCAATGCTCTCCCGTCGCCAGGGATGAAATTGTGCCAAGGGCCATTTTGCCGCTAAACGTGCAGCAATCTGGACCCTGCTCATTCCGCGCCAAATGGGGGGAGGGATGATGCTTTTTAGAGTTTCTTTCATGGTGGTCTAAATGGTCTAAATGGTCTAAATGGTCTGATTGGTCTAAGGTGCATTGCACTTGCTTTCCAAAGTGCGTTGCACCTGGTTTTAGTCAGTCCCTCACCCTAGCCCTCTCCCACGGGGAGAGGGGATTATCCCTTGTGCACCTCTCATTCTGTGCTCAAACGTGCTGTGGCGCCGCCATCGACGATCATGGGTTGGCCGGTCATGAAAGAGGATTGGGTTTCATCAGCCAAAAAGTAGATGGCTTGGGCGATCTCGTGTGGT
>JAANWX010000060.1 GCA_018263575.1 Chloroflexota bacterium
AACCGGCAATTTCGAGAGTTACCGCCTGGAGTATGGGGTGGGCGTGGGGGGGGGGGGGGGGGGGGGGGGGGGGGGGGGGGGGGGGATCTGGATATCGAGGTGGACGCTTCGCTCCGCGTAACCACCCTCGGTGCTGGTGATGTAAAGGCGCAGCGTCACCCATCCCGCCTCGAATTCGCCCAAATCCCAAGAATAAATCTCCGAAGGTTCTGTGACCGGGTTATTCCCCTCCTCCAACACCTCCCAATTCACGGGGTCTTTGCCCAGCCCATACTCCAGGCGGTAACTCTCGAAATTGCCGGTTGCGTCGGCCATGGCGAAAATCTTAAGTGGAGACGAAGAGATGACGTCATTTTCACGGGGGGAAGCGAACTCGAGCTTTGGATGGGGGTGGCTGGCATTGCAAGTTCTATCCGGAACGAGGAAGACATTCTTCGAAAAGCCCATACTGTTGGCCCAGTTTCGCCCTTGGGAAGTATCCTGAACCCATTTTTTAGCCCAGGGATCATCCACGTTGAGCGCCAAACGTTCTTCCTGATGCTCAGAACATTCCCCAGAAGCCAAATATTTTGTCCAGGTATCAACGTTTATTTTTTGCCACAAATCTTCGCTGGCGGGGAGGGGAAGTTGGTCAGCGGCAAAATATTCGTTGCGCTGGCTGGGACACCACTGGGAAGGCTCGGTTCCGGAGATTGCGCAAATAATACGCTCCACCACGCCGGTCGGTTTGACGAGCCAACTCGGATTCCCTCCCGTAAGCTGCTGGATAGCCGTGTTCATGAAGTTGGCCCAAATTGGGGCTGCGCCCGTCAAGCCACTTGTATTTTGCATGGGGGTGTAATCCGCGTTCCCCACCCAGACACCGACAACGACATCCGAGGTGTAGCCAAGGGTCCAATTATCCCGGAAATCATTGGTCGTGCCCGTTTTAGCAGCCGCCGTAAACGGCAAATTCAGGGTTGAGTTGGGGCCAAAGGCAGGGGTACGCGCTCCATTGTCAGATAAAATCGAAGAGATCAGATAGGCGTGCTCCGGGCGGATGATCTGCTCGCCAGCGGGTTGTTGGTATTCATAAACCACATTTCCTTGATGATCTTCAATTTTGGTGATGGCCACGGGCGGGATCTGCCATCCCCCACGGGCCATAATGGCATAAGCTCCGGTCAACTCTAATAAGGTGACATCTCCACCGCCCAGGGTCAATGACAGTCCATAATCATCTCTGGTGAGGGTGGTAATTCCCATGCGCTGCGCAAAGGAGACCAGCCCATCTTGTTCTGGTGTAAATGGGTCATCGTAAATTCCCACAAAATCCAAGGTTTTCACCGCTGGGATATTGTAGGAGTTCGCCAAGGCGGAGCGCACCGTGACCGGGCCGTGGTAACGCTCATCATAGTTGACGGGGACATAAGGAGCACGAGGGTCATTGGGGTCACCAGAAGGGGGAAATTCTGAGCGCACGTCCCAAATCAGGGTGGCGGGCGTCCATCCCTTCTCGAAAGCGGCCAAATAGGTAAGTGGTTTAATAGCGGAACCGGGTTGGCGGGGGCTAACGGCCATGTTTATTTGACCTTGGATACCCTCGTTATAGAAATCGGCTGACCCCACCATGGCCAAGATTTCGCCCGAACTGGGTCGGATGGCCACCAAAGCTCCGTTGCTCACCCGGTGCCCGGCCAAGCTATCTACCTGGGTTTTAACAATTTCCTGAGCAGAATTCTGCAAGCCAGGATCTAAGGTGGTATATACCGTAAACCCTGAGCGATAAATGGTCTGGGGATCATAGCGATCTTCCAAGAGTGAGCGTATATAATTCACCCAATGGGGATAACGAATTTCAATACGAGGAGGTTGAAACTCATATTCCCGAGTCTCCTTAGCGGCCGCAGCCGCCTCTCCAGCGCTTACACAAATATCTTGTTGGTTGTTACTCACGTAAATGCAACCCTGCTCCTGGCTGAGCTGATACATCAAAACCAACACCCGCTCCTGGCGGCCTAAGGTGATCTCACGATTGGTATAAATATCATAAACTGCGGGGAGCTGGGGGATTCCGGCCAAAAAGGACGCTTGGGCTAAATTTAGGTTCTTGGCTGAGGCACCAAAATAGGTTTCCGCGGCCGCTTCCACGCCATAAGCCAAATTACCAAAATTAAGCTCATTCAAATATAATTCCAGGATCTCGTCCTTGGTGTAGCGGCGGGTGACCTCCGCGGCCAAGATCGCTTCCCGAAGCTTGCGGCTATATGTTTTGCGGGCACTTTCTTCAGGCGAGAGAATCAACATGCGGGTAAGCTGTTGGGTGATGGTGGAAGCCCCCGAGACAATCTCATCACTGGTCAAATTTTGCCAAAAGGCGCGCATAATGGCAAAAGCGTCATAGCCAGGATGACTGTAAAAATGGGAATCTTCCGTGGCTACCGTGGCTGCCACCAGGTTAGGAGAAATATCCTTCAGAGGTACGTAGGTGCGGCGTCCGGCTGTGGGGTCGAGGATTTCATAAAGCTCATTCCCTTCTCTATCAAGGATGCGCGTGGTCTCAAAATGAGCGGCTTGATCGCGCAGGTCTTCAATATCAGGCAAACTAGCGGCTATTTTGTTATATTGGGAAAGCCCAATAGAGCCCAAGATTATGGCGAGAACGAGACCCACAAATAAACCCAAAACGCCCATGCGGAGGAAACAACCCACCCCGCGTTGCAAATTCCAAGCTCCGGGCCCTGAGCGTTGCCACCATTTTTTGAACTTGGCGGCCCCGGCCTTCAAGCGCGCCCCTAAGTCCGGAACATCAGGTTTGGCCTGGCGGGTCTGGGAGGTCGGGGTTGACTGCCGGGATGGGGTCTGTCTGTCCGATTCCTCACGACGGGGCGGCAAAGGCATTCCTCTTGTGTCCAAAGAAGGAGGTGGGGTGTGGGGGCGCGTGCCCAAAGGCGGTGGAGGTGTAACCTCCAGAGACCGGGGCGTTTCGGTTTTTGCCTCATGTTCCAAAGCGGGGCCTGTTTTTTTGTCTTCTACCGCTTCCTGTTGCTCTTCTTCCATAGAAATCTTCCGCGTTTGCGCTGGTTGTTCATCAACCTGAGAAGGCTTTGTAGGCTCTGCTTGGCTTTCTAGCTCCTCCGCCAATTGCTTGGCCTGCTTCTCGGCCAATTCGGCTTCTTTCAGTAGCTCTTTAAAGCGTTTAGCGGTGTCTTTCGGGGTGGAATTTTCTTTGTCTGTCATAATTTCTATTACGATTACGCACATATCCATGATAGATTTCTCACCACGAAGAAACAAAGAACACAAAGTTTTTCTTTGTGGCCACAAAGAGGATACTTAGTGCAATTTGAGCCTGGCCCACCGTAGGTGCGCGCGGCCCGCCTCCGGTGTGTGGTGAATTTATTTAACTTGTCACCCCAATTTTAGCACAAAGTTTCTATGATGGGGAGTTCTCGCATCGTAACCATTCAGCCCCTGCCCTCACCCTAGCCCTCTCCCTCAGGAGAGGGGACAGCCTCCTCTCCCCGTGGGACGCCAAAGGCGTGCAGAGCAAGGATTGAGGTGAGGGGTGTGAACGGTTACCTCGCATCTTGCCCTCATCAACAATTCCCTGTACAATGCAGGGTATGGAAAAATGGCATATAACCCCCAATGACCCCGGTGAGTTCACGCTAGCGGCGGATGCCCGTTGCACCACCACCAAATACGTCAACGACCATATCTGGGAACTTCGCTATCGCAACATTGAACCTCCCGCTCTCACAATTCAAACTTCGTATGGTTTACGGGCGCACTCTTTTCGGGTTTTTCCCCGCTTTATAGAAGGGGATAAGGCCCTCACGAACCCAGCCAAATTTGACTCCCCGCCTATTATTCACAATTTTGGGCCTAATTTTCTTTCCATGTCCTATTTTCCTTTCCCAGGGATAATGGCTAAAGCGCATTACTATGTTCCCGAGTCGAATGTCATTGCGGGGTCAATTACCCTCACCAATAAAAAGCTCAAAGAACGCGCGTTAAACTTCGAATTAGCCGCTGTCCTGGCCCCAGGCGAACAGGGATCGAGGATGGCCGCAAAAAAAATAGAGGAAGTGACCGTCCTTGCCGGTCAAACTCACCATCTCCACCCCGTAGTATTCATCACCGGCGGGGCACAAGAAGGCACAGGGCCATTCTCCGCTTTGACTTTCGACCTGGAACTAGCTCCTGGAGCTTACCGAACTTTCTCTTGGGCTGTAGCAACCTTAGAAGAGGAAGCAGCTTCTTTCCGGCTGGCGCGGGAGACCGCCCAAGGCCATTGGGAGGCGGAAATAGCCCGCTTCGAGCTGCTCGCCGAGAGCACCATTGGCGTTAAAACTGGCGACCAGGATTGGGACACAGCCTTCGCTATGAGCCAGAAAACGGCCCTTGGCTTGCTCATGTCCCCCTCGGCTAACTTTCCTGGAACGTCCTTCGTAGTCAATCGCCTCCCCGAACAAGGCTTCTCGGCCCAGGGAGATGGCCAAGACTACCAACTCAACTGGAGCGGACAAACCCCTCTTCAAGCTGATTATCTCTCAGGCCTACTAGCCAGCACCGCTCCGAAATTTACCCAAGAGTTGCTGTCGAATTTTCTTGCCTTTCAGTCTCCAGAGGGTTTCATCCCCAAAAAGGTTGGCCTGGCGGGACAAGAAAGCGACCTTTTAGCCATGCCTCTCCTGAGCAACATGGCCTGGAGAATCTACCAATCTAACCAATCAATAGAGTTTCTAAAAGAAGTTTATCCCCAATTAAAAGCCTTTGTGCAGGCTTGGTTCACCTCAGAGCAAGATAGTGATGAGGACGGCATCCCTGAGTGGATGCGGGCTAGGCAATCCGGATTCGAGGCTCATCCCGCCAATATCAGCAACCCCAATTGGGTCTTGCACCCCGAAGTCTCCATGACTGAAGAACCCGCATTATGCGCCCTCCTATCTCATGAGCTAAAGATTCTAATGCAAATGGCGGAAATCCTCGAAGAAGAAGCTGATATTGGCTCCTTGCAAGCGCTAAAAACGAGGTTGGAAAAAGCCATCCAAGGTGCATGGGATGAGGAAAAGGCCATCTACTACCGCTGGGATAAAGATACACACTACTCTCCGGCCGGGAAAACCATAATAACAGGGACAGGGGAAGGCCCTCTCAACATTCAAGAGTCGTACGAATACCCGATGAGATTGCTGATCCAGATAGAAACCGCTAGCTCTCTTCCTTCGAAACTAAATGTATTCGTTCATGGCTACGAAAATCCTGACAAGCACATCGTAGAACATATCTCACCCACGCAATTCCAATGGCATCTTGAAACAGGAAAAGCAATGAGCCAGCGCACATACACATCCCTGGAGTACGTGAATGTGTATGGCCTTGACAAAGACACGAAAGTCACCGTCCACATTGCAGACTACCGCACGGAAGACATTTCCTTGCTTTTACCTTTGTGGAGCGGAGATGCTTCTCAAGACGATGCCCAAGAACTCATTAAAAAAACCATCACTGACAGGGATCGTTTTTGGTTTCCCTTTGGCCTACGGTCTACACCTCACGAAGGGCAGCCAAGCGTTCTTATGCCATGGAATACGCTGGTCGGCAAAGGGCTGATAATCAATGGCCGGCGTGACCTGGCCGCTGAACTAGTTTCGAAGCTCATGAAAGCCATTATTAAGAATCTCAAAGAAAAGGGGTGTTTCTATACCTCCTACAATGCCGAGACTGGGCAAGGACTGCATGAACATAACACTGTAGATGGCTTGGCACCGCTGGAGCTATTCTTAGAAACGCTGGGGGTGAAGATTCTCTCGCCGCGCAAGTTTATCATCGAAGGCCGCAATCCATTCCCCTGGCCAGTCAGCGTCACCTACCGGGGAACAAATATCGTGCGCCGAAGACGGAAGACCACGATCACTTTCCCCGATGGCCAAAGAACAGTCATCAAAGATCCTAACCCACAAATGGTATACTATTCCCCAAACTTCTCGACGCGATAGACAGAAACATCCAATTTCTTTTCCCGCCAGGCGTTCATGGATGCGCCCATCTTTTGGCATAGGCGGTTTAGAAACTGCTCCGGCTCTGAAAGCTGCTCCCACACTTGCGGCAAAAACGTCGCCCGTCGTATGCCATCTTCGAGAACAACACCGTCGAAACCAGGCCGCAACGCTGCCAACAATTCTTCCGGCGTATCGTATCCCAAAGGTTGAGGTGATGTCAAACGGGAGACTTCAATCTTGATTTCTGAAAGCTCATCTGGGGTGAGATCAGGAAAACGGTGATCATGAAGCGCGGCCGACACCGCTCGCTCTTGTACATCGCAAGCTAAAGGCTGAGAGGCCTTCAAGATTCCAACACAGCCTCGTAGTTTCCCCTTTTTCTTCAAAGTCACAAAAGAAGCTCCCTGCTCTTTCAGGCTTGGTGGCAAGGTGTCCAAATCTATGTGCGGCAACGCTTGGCCTCGAATTCTCGTTTCCAAAGCCTGGCGGGCAATTTCTAGTAAAATACGCTGTTCCTGTTCTGTTAGTTCTTTGGTCATAATCTTGCACCTGTGAGATACTATGCAGAAAAAGAAAAAGATAAGGTAAAATATATTGTACCAATGAATACACAAAAAAACGCCCAAACTCGACAATCATCTTGGAAAATCGTTGGCCAAACCATAAAAGCGGTCTTTATCGTCTGCTTCGTGGCTGGACTAGCGGCCACGCTCTTCACCTCGTGGCCGGCTACGGGGATTGCGGCCTCTTTCAACAAGGGGAGTGATTCTGCTCCCATCGGTGAAGCGACTCCTACGCCCCAACCCAATTATCGCGTGGGACTAGTTGTCGGGCACTGGGGTTTTGATGTCGGAGCCGTATGCCCAGACAGCTTGGGAGGACACAAAGAAGTCGATATTAATTATACGGTGGCAGATCTGGCCCAACAATACCTCCGAGCCAATGGCATAACAGTCGACCTCCTCAAAGAATTCGATTCAGAATTAGAAGATTATGAAAGCAATGCCCTGATCTCTATCCATGCCGATACTTGCGAATTCATTCAGGGCCACACCAGTGGATTCAAGATCGCGGAAACCAGCGCCAACCAGAGACCAGAGCAAGCAGCCCGCTTGTTGAAGTGCCTCGAGAACCGCTATGCCACAGCGACCGGCCTGGCCCTTGACCCAGACCGCATCACCATTGACATGACCAAATACCACGCCTTCGATGAAATTCACCCCAACACACCAGCGGTGATCATCGAGACAGGCTACATGAATCAAGACCGAGACCTTCTAACCGAAGAACCCTATAAGGCCGCTCGTGGAATTGCAGATGGCATTATGTGCTATCTCAAGCGCGAGCCGATTTCTTCGGAGCCGTAGTTCTATGAGCTCAAAACGAGAAGTTCTTAAGCGAGCGAAAGAAGCCCTCGCCAAGGGAGACAAACAAGCCGCTCGACGCTTGGCGCTAAAAGCGGCTCAAATGGAGCCAAAGGCAGAGGAACCCTGGTTATATTTGGCGGCCTTGTCATCACCGAGGGCAAGTCTTGCTTACCTTAAAAAAGCCCTAGAAGTTAACCCAGAGAGTGAAAAAGCCCGTAAGGGAATGCACTGGGCCATTCAACGTTGGCGAAGCATAGAACCCAACACCTCTCCTCCGCGCAGACTGATCGCTGATTCTATTTCCCCGGAGGCTTTTGTCAGGTCACGACCAGCGGCCTTCCCCTGGATTATGAGCATTTTCATCCTCCTGGCCGCTTTGGTGGGATGGTTGTGGACGCCCGACTTTTCCTTCGCCTTTTCCCTCCTTCAGTCTTCACCTCCCCCTCAGAGGGATTATAACAAAGTCACCTTCACGCCCACCCCGACAGCCACTTTCACGCCGACACCAACGCCCACCTCAACACCAACCCTTACCCCAACCTCCACGCCCACGTTAACGCCCACCCCCACGGACACGCCCACCCCAACCGCGACTCCGCTCCCCACCAGCACACCTCTCCCCACCTCGGCGAATCCCACCAAACCTCCTCCCCCTCTCCCCGAAGGTGTAGGGAATGACGAACGTTGGTTCGAACTTGATATTTCAGAACAACGCCTGTATGCCTATCGAGGGCAGAGTTTGGTAAATTCCTTCATTGTCTCTACAGGGACATGGCTTCACCCCACAGTGACTGGTGTTTATCGCATTTATGTAAAATACCGTTCCGCGCCTATGAGTGGCCCGGGGTATTACCTGCCCGGCGTGCCTTATGTGATGTATTTTTACAAAGGCTACGGCATCCACGGGACCTACTGGCATAGTAATTTCGGAACACCTATGAGCCATGGTTGCGTAAATTTATACACCCCAGATGCGGAGTGGGCCTTTAATTGGGCCAGCGTGGGGACGGTGGTGAGTATACATCAGTAGGGGTTGGAGGTTGGAGATTGGAAGTTGGATACTAGATATTAGATAGTGGTGCATTGCACCTTCTTTTAGGTGCGTTGCACCACGAGTTGGGAAGTTGGGTATTAAATATTAGATATTGGATGAGTTGATATGAAAGAAAACATTTTTGAAATCATCGCGAACGCTGCCGAGCCGCTTGCTTTGGTCACGATCGTAAACGCCAAAGGGTCCACCCCGCGCCATACAGGGACACGTATGCTTGTCAAAAAAGATGGCAGCATCGTCGGCACAATTGGCGGCGGGGAGGCCGAGGTCATGGCTATTGAACGGTCTCAGCAGGTCATCAAGGAGCGTGTTTCTACACAATTAGAGCTAGGTATGAAAAATCGCGATCTCCTGGCCAGCGGTATGGTGTGCGGCGGACAGGTCAACTTGTGGATCGAATACGTGTCTGACCCTGTGCCCTATGCCCTGATCGCGGAACGTATCAAACGAGGAAAAGCCTCCCTTCTTCTCATAGACTTAAAAGAAGAACAAGGGGTTGTTAATGTAGTAGACACTGAGGGTGATCTTCTTTTCGGCAACGACCGAGCTTATGACCGCGAAACAGCCCGCACGGCCGCTCAAACAGGTGAGGCTGTCCTCAGTAAAGCGGATGGCTTATTCCATGATCCCGTTACGCCGCCCGATAAGCTGCTTATCCTGGGAGGAGGGCATGTGGGATTAGCGTTGGCACGCCTGGCAGGAGAACTTGATTTCGAAATAACGGTCGGCGACTTTAGAGAATTTGTTGCGAACCCTGAACGCTACCCTGAAAATGTTAGCACCCTCCACGCGCCTTTCGAGGATATTATCAAGGAATATATTTTCACGCCCTTGACCTATGTCATCGTAGCAGGGCCTAGCCATAAATCCGATTTCGAGTGCGTGCGAGATGTACTACCACAGCCGCATAAATATGTTGGATGTCTCGGCTCGAGGCGTAAAATTCGGATGTTGCTGGATTATTTAGAAAAAGAAGGTTTGGAAGAGGAAGAGTTCGAGATTCTCTACGCTCCCATTGGCATAGACATCGGCTCGGAAACACCTGCGGAAATAGCCTGCTCCATCCTGGCCGAGCTGATCGCTGTCCGCCGGAATGCCGCGAACCTCAGCCGTATTTCTTTGAAGCTAGAACGGGGAACTCGAATATAATTCGAGGCTGATGTGCGTGCGAACAAGTTCGCCTTCCACCTGCGTGGATTAGGAGTCGATTTCGAATCGACCCCCCTAAGACCTGAATTTGTAAACCACTTTTTTTGTAAAAATGAACCATGGCCCAAAGTCCTTATGCCGTTATGCACAGAATAATAAGCTCAACAAGAGAACTATCAGAACACATAGCAGCTACCACCCAAAGGGGCGCAGTGGTATCCTTTGTGGGCGCGGGAGGGAAGTCCTCGACCATCTTCTCCCTGGCAAAGAATTTTGCGGAAGGTGGAAAACGGGTCGCTATTACCACGACCACCAAAATCTTTGATCCCCGTCACGAGGCCGACAAACAGGGGAAGTTTTCAGAGGTCATCCTGGAACCATTCGAGGAGGTTGCGGCCTATGTAACCAGTCTTGGGCCGGTTGTTTTCGCCCAACGGGTAGAGGGACCCAAGCTGAAGGGCATCCCGCCTGCACGGGTGAAAGATCTCGCCCCCAACTTCGACCTTGTCCTGGTGGAGGCAGACGGCGCAAAGCAACGCTTGGTCAAAGCCCCAGCAGCCTGGGAGCCGGTCATCCCCCAGCAATCCGACCTGGTCGTCGGCGTGATCGGGTCAAAATGCCTGGGACGCCCCATGGATGACCGGACTGTTTTCAGGCCAGAGATTTTCGAAGCCATCACATCCTGCGGATCGGGTGAAGAAATCACCAGAAAACACCTCGACAAGCTGATTCGACACCCCCAGGGCCTCTTCAAGGGGACGCCGGACGGGGCTGGTAGAATTGTTCTTATGACAGGAGATTGAATGAGTTGTATCACTGACAAATTAATCCTTGTGCGCGGGGCAGGAGACCTGGCCACAGGCGTGATGATCAGGCTCCTGCGAAGCGGTTTCCACGTGATAGCCCTGGAAATTGAAACCCCCTCAGCCATCCGGCGCACAGTCGCCTTTGCCAATGCCGTCTACAAAGGGGTAGCGACGGTTGAAGACATTACAGGCGTTCTGGTTGATGGCGTTAGCGTGGCCCCCAAAATAGCCGAGGAGGGCCTGGTGCCAGTTCTAGTGGACCCGGAAGCCACCTCCCTGGAAATTCTGAAGCCCGATGTCGTCGTGGATGCAATTATGGCCAAACACAACCTGGGAACGCATAAGGAGATGGCACCCACGGTGATCGCCCTGGGGCCGGGATTCTCGGCCGGGGTGGACGCCCACGCCGTCATCGAAACCAACCGGGGCCACAACCTGGGCCGCGTCATCCTGGACGGCCCACCAGAAGCGGATACACACATCCCCGGCATCACGGCGGGATACGGCGCTGAGCGCGTGGTGCACGCCCCGGCAACCGGCACGCTAACGGGCATCTGTCAAATTGGTGATAGGGTGACCCGTGGCCAAGTGCTAGCCATCATCGAAAACGAGGCCGGCCAGGTTAAGGTTCCCTCCCCCCTTGATGGTGTTCTGCGCGGCCTGATCTACCCCGGTACCCAGGTCAAGCAAGGGACGAAAATGGCCGACGTTGACCCACGCGGGGACCCAGCCCATTGCTTCTCCGTATCCGACAAAGCGCGTGCGGTCGGCGGTGGTGTGTTGGAAGCGATACTGTATCTGGAGAGACACATCATAGCCCTATCGCCTGGCGAGTATTGAAACTCGCCCTACGGTGACTGTGCCAAAGTGGCGGGTATCGAAACCCGCCCTACGTTGACCACGCTAAAGTGCTACCTCTAGTAACTATGCCAACAACCAATCCGATTTCAAGACGAAGTTTTCTAAAACTAAGTGGGATGGGCCTGCTGGGGATTCTAAGTCCCCGCCTTAGCCCTCTCAAATCTCCCGCCCCGGAACAACAGGGCCGAGTGATCTATGAGAATATCGCCGTTTATAAGCGGCCTTCTTTCCAAAGCGAAAGGCTGCGCTTGTACTGGAAAGATATGGTGATCCCCATTACCAAGGCCACCGTGGGAGACAAAGAGCCAAGTTATAACCGCATTTGGTATCGAATTGGAGGTGAGGGATATGCCCATTCGGGGGGAATCCAACCCGTCCGAACCCTTCCCAACCCTGTCATTGAGGACCTTCCCGGAACTGGTGCTCTAGCGGAGGTGACAGTTCCTTTTACAGATGCCGTATGGAACCCCGATATCCCTGCCCAAATTGCTTATCGCTTTTATTATGAAACCACACATTGGGTAGAAAAAGCAGTCAGAGATTCCAATGGTAAGGCGTTTTATAAAATCATGGAGGACAAGTGGGATTTGGAATATTACGTCCCCGCCCAACATCTACGCATCATCCCCTCTGTGGAGTTGGCACTCAAATCCCCCCACGTCCCCGCTTTTGCTAAGCGCATCGAAGTCAGGACAGATTTACAAGTCGTAATAGCCTATGAATGGAATAAACCTGTCTTCATCACCAGGACGGCTACGGGAGCAAGGTTCAGCACGGGCGAGTTTTCTACGCCCCCTGGGCGCCATCTCACCAATTACAAACGCCCTTCCCGACACATGGCGGCCGGGAACCTGGCCTATAATGGTTATGATTTACCCGGTGTCCCTTGGACAATTTATATCACTAAAAAAGGTGTCGCGCTGCATGGCACGTATTGGCACAATGACTTTGGGAAACCTCGCAGCCATGGTTGTATTAACCTCACCTCTAAAGCTTCTAAATGGTTTTATTTGTGGACACTCCCCCATGTCTCGCCCGGAAAACAGTGGGGTTATGATGAAAGCGCGACGGTGGTGGATGTGACGGGGGAGTGGGCGGGGGAGGAGTAAGCAGGTATGCAAGTATGCAGGTATGCAAGTGGCAAGGGGCAAGGGGCAACAAGGTGCGTTGCACTCATGTTTTTGGAGTGCGCTGCACCTGGCCTGTTCGGTGGGGGAGTGAGGGACGGGGGAGTCGGATTGATCCGACTTGGCATAGCAGCCTGCAATTCATTCGCAGGCGAGGGCAACAAGGTGCGTTGCACTCATTTTTTTGGAGTGCGCTGCACCTGGCCTGTTCGGTGGGGGAGATGATTCTATAGCACCCTTGGGATAGTGAAGGTGTCCTTCGCGTAGCACGGCCCCACGGTGTGCGCCTTTGGCGGGGCTACACCGAACGGTATTGCTTGCCAGAGAGATGCCGCTCGGTCGGGCAGCCCAAGGCTACACCAAATGGGTGTGCTGTGCATGCCCTGTGGGCAACACCGTGTGCCTTCGCGAAGACCATCGCTATCCATGCTAACGAGAGGTAGCTCCACTCACTCTGGCGATCCTTCGCGAGCGGGATAAAGAGAACTTGCCACATGTAGACATGCAAACATGCAAACATGCAGACATGCAAACATGCAAACATGCAAACATGCAAACATGCAAACACGCAAACGTGCAAGCCCCCCAACCTACCAATCCCCAATCTACCAGTTTCCCAATATCACCAACCCAACCTAACTGAACAACACTTTCACATCCTCGACGCTAAGCGACTTGAAAAAGCTGCTCTCGGTGGAGATGACCTGCTCCACAAGGGCTTTTTTCCGCTCCTGTAATTCGAGGATCTTTTCCTCTACCGAGTCACGGGCAATGAGCTTATAGACAAAAACCGGATTCTCCTGGCCAATGCGGTGCGTGCGATCCGTGGCCTGTTGCTCAACGGCCGGGTTCCACCAGGGGTCAACGTGAATCACGTAATCGGCCGCGGTCAGGTTAAGGCCCACCCCGCCGGCCCGCAAACTGATCAAGAAGAGGGGAATCTCCGCGTTGTTTTGGAACTCATCGATCCGCTCCTGGCGCTTGCGAGTGCTGCCATCCAAATATAAATAGGGAATCTTCCGCGCCTCTAACTCAGCCTGGATAAGCTTAAGCATCTGGACAAACTGAGAGAAGATAAGGGCTTTATGACCTTCACTGCGCAAACTTTCAATACGCTCTACCAATAATTTAAGCTTTGCCGACCGGCCTTGAAAATCTTCATTGACCAGTTTGGGGTGATTACTGATCTGCCGCAAGCGCAGCAACCCTTCCAAAACATTCATTCTTGCCCGGTCAAACCCCTCATCATCGATTAGACCCAACAGCTTGGCGCGATAATAATCCCGCGTGTCCTCATAAAACTTGCGTTGAGAGGCTTCCATATCCGTATAAAGAACCCGCTCAGTGCGAGGAGGAAGTTCGGGAGCAACCTGTTTTTTCGTGCGCCGCAGAATAAAAGGAAAAACCATCTTTCTTAGAAGCCGCGCTGTCTCCTCTTCTCCCTCGTTTTCAATGGGGCGGGCAAACTCGCGCTTGAAATAAGTCAAGTTCCCCAGCAAGCCCGGGTTCAAAAAAGCAAACTGAGACCATAACTCCAAGGTCGTATTCTCAACCGGCGTGCCGGTAAGGGCCAGGCGATGGTCGCTCCGCAGCACACGGACGGCTTTGGACGTCTTGGTCTGGGGATTCTTGATGGCCTGGGATTCATCCAAAATCACATAATGAAAAGCATATTCACGGAGCTGAGGAGCGTCATTGCGCATGGTCCCATAGGTAGTGAGCACCAGGTCGTGCTGGTCGAATAGTTCGGCATCCACTTCCCGCTGCGGGCCATAATGAAAGTGAACCTTCAGGTCGGGGGTAAAGGCTTCCGCCTCACGCTGCCAGTTGACCAACAGAGAGCGCGGCAAAACAAGCAAATCGGCATGGGTGGTGTGACCATTCTCGCGCAGCGATTGGAGCAAGGCCAGGGTTTCTATCGTCTTCCCCAGGCCCATGTCATCGGCCAAAATGCCCCCAAAACGATATTCATGTAAAAAATGAAGCCAGTTATAACCCGCCTGTTGGTAAGAGCGCAGCTCACCTTGAAAACCTTCCGGCAAGGGTGTCTGCTCAATGCCAGAAAAATCCAGCAATTTCTGGCGGCGATGAGCAAACTCGGCATCAACCTGAGCCTGGTCGGCTTTCTCCAGCAACTGGTCGATGAGAGTCAGATGGTGGGGAGAGAAGCGCGCCCCGGACCCGGTCTGCTCCCCCATCCCAAACAGGTGACGGTAGCGAGTCATCCACTCCTCGGGAATCTCCCCCACCGAGCCATCCGCCAACTTGACGTAGGTCTTCTTCTCCCGCAGCGCACGGCGAATATCCGCCAAATCCACCGTAATCTCCCCAAACTCAACCACGGCCTGGACATCGAACCAATCAATGTTCGAAGAAACATGCAAAGAAAGGGTTGGCCTGGTTCTATTGACCTTGGTGTGGCGCAAATCCTCTTCGCCATAAATCTCGAAGCCTTTTTCGGCCAAGATAGGAACATGCTCCATCAAAAACTCGATAGGCGTCACGTTAGCGCGCAGCACAAAGGCGTTCTCCCCCGCCAATTGGCCATATTTTAAGCCGTGCTCGATCGAAGAGACCGAACGATACACCTCCTTTTCGTGCTTCCGATGGAGATGCACCCGATACACGGCCCAGTCCTCCAGGGAAATATCCTCAACCCACTCCGGATGCCAGGGCGCGTAATCAAACAGAAATCCCCCATATTCGAAGCGCAAATAAGCCGTAAGTTCACCACCAGTATCCGTTAGGTACAAACACTTGGCGGGCTGCGTATCAATATCGTGCAGGGCCGGCAAGTCGCCCACTATGCGCACTCTCTCCCGCATCTGCGGATAATAATCGATAAGAAATTCCCTGAGTCGTCCGGGAGGGATTTGCATATGGGGAGTCTCTATCCAATCGCGAAAACTATCTCCAGGAACACCTCCCGCCACGCGCAAAAGCTTCTCCCCACGCAAGGCCCACAACCCGCCCCCGCCCCAGGCAATGGCTTTCATCTCACCTTTTTCCCAGGTCAGGGTTTCCTCTTCTCCCCGCAATTGGGCACGAAGCGCGGTATTGAAATCAGGGTTGGTAAGCTCAAGCTGAAATTCCAGGGGGTGGGGATGGAAGTGGAGTCGCGCCCCCAGAAATTTTCTATCTACCTCAAGGAATAAGGGCACACGCTGCTCTAGGGTGGAAAAAGTTGTCAGCCAGCGGGAGACATTATTGGCGTTATTTGTGGGGGAGGATAAAGCGATAGATTGGGCCAGCGTGCCCACCTGCGGACCATTGAGGCAATCTTCAACATTGAGGTGCTGGTTGACTTTTTCCAACCCGTGGGGAACGTCTCCCAAACCCCGACCATTCTCCTTCAGGGCGGCGTAAATTTCATTTGCCGTGGTCAATGTACCCAGCTTTGTGACTCGGTAAGCGTGCAGCTTCCACGTACTCCCCGACCAGTCGTGCTCCTCACCGAGGCAAAAAGCTACCACATAATGCCCGGTAGGCAGGGTGGGGGACGGCAAGAATCCATCCAGGAACCCCTGAATACGCGAAAGCCAATTCTTATGTTCCACAGCCGGAGCAGGGAGACTTTCTGCGGCCGCCAACCCGGTGGCAACCATGTGCTTACAAAAATGGCCCCGCTCAGCGTAGGGACAAGTGCACATGGCCTCCATATCTCCTTCGTTTTCCCAAAGGTTGACCCAATAGAGCTTGGTGCCCAAGACGCGGGCACGGACGCGAGAAAGCTCGACCGTCTCCAAGCGCACGCGTCCCTGACGGAGATAGTTCACGCCGCGCTGGTAGCTTTGGGAGCCGGCGTGTTTTTTGAGGTTTTTTGGGGTGAGGAGGTGGGGTAATGAGGTCATGGGTGGGCAAGGGAGCAAGGGAGCAAGGGAGCAAGGGAGTAGGGGAGCAGGGGTGAATGTTGCGTGATGAGTGGTGAGTGATGAGTAATGAGTAACGAGTGATGCGTGATGCGTGGTGCGTGTCCCAAGGGGATGCTTCGCTACGCTGCGCGATGATGGGTGGTGACGGATTA
>JAANWX010000061.1 GCA_018263575.1 Chloroflexota bacterium
GTCCCTACTCTCTAGCACTCGGCGCAAAGATTGGATCAGTGTTGCCATGCTGTCCTCTGGAAGTTTTCTAAAATAAAACTCATCTTTTCTGAATCGCTGAGATCGATGTAGGCTGCAAATTCTTCCCGGTCACCGGAAGATATTCCTTCTATCTTCAAGCGCAGATCTTCGGCAAGATTGTCCATGTGGGCCCGCAGTTTGCGCGGCAAGGGACGCAGGTATAAATAATCAAACAAGGCTTTGGCTACGGAGGCCTCATGATACAGGATGCCATGATACTCTTTCTGAGTAAATCCCCTGTAGAACCTCGAATGAATGTGGCGATAGTCAAAGGTGCCCAAGGGATTTTCGATGGTACGCGTGTTTTTCGTGGTCATCGCCGTAACTGGATAAGTGACTTCGGTAAGGATAGAATCCTTCTGAAGGACGTATTCTAAGGAAAGATAAGATTGGGGGAGAATGATAGCGCTGACTGTCGGGGCCAAACCCACGTCGCTCCGGTGGAGTTCATAGAATCGCCGCGTCATATAAATCCCCCTTTTCAGGCGCAAAATATGACCCCGTTTAGCCCAGCGTGATAACATCTGCCGTATTTTTTGAGCATTGTCCTCACCGATGTCGAGGGATTGCTTGAATCCTTCAATGGTGAAATAGGGAAAAGATTCAAAAGGCGCTAATAGATCGAGTTTCATTTGTTTTTCCACACTTCATATTGGATAATAATCACATTAAGAGTATTATCCAATATAAAATGCGGTTTGTCAAGAAAACTTGGAATCCGGATTCCCTATGGCATTTACGGCAACTCTAGCCGGGCTAGCAATGACTCAACTTCGTCAAGAAATTCGGCTAGCGTTACAGGTTCTCGACCTTCAGGATGCTTTTAACCTCTCGATCTCCGCCCTCATGTCGTGAATTGCTGTCATGGCCAGTTCCCAGTCAAAATAATCTTGCTCTACCTCTGATGATGGTTCGCTTGAGAGAACATACTCGCGAAAATCCTCAAATTCTTGCTCATATTTAGTCTGAAATTGACGTATGGCAGTCTGGTATCGGATCAGTTTTTTTTGTGCTCGTTCTAGCAATAGCTCAACAAAAGCCTCTTCCGGACTCTGATTTGGAAATAATCGTCGAGCGCTTGTTTCTATTGTCGGTGTTAGATTCATAATAACCTCCATTCCCATTATACCAGCCTACCAATTTACTAATCTACCAGTCTCCCAATCTACCAATCTGGGAGATGTGCAGTGCACCCGCTATCTCCTCACTCTTCTACCATCGCGATTCTCTTACGCAAAGCTGGGTGAGAGTAAAGCAGCCACTCCACCCAGGGTTCGGGATCGGCGTCGGCCAGATTCTGGTTGGCGAGGCGGGTCATGGCGGAGACGAAGGCCTTTCCCTTGCCAGTGACGCGCAGGGCGTAGGCGTCGGCCAGGCGCTCCCGCCAGCGGCTGTAACCGTTCCCCAGGGGCATGGTCACTACCCCGTACAAACCCATCACCAGGCCAAAGAGCGGCAAAGCGGCAATATCGGCCACGCTGGTAAAATCGAAAGTCTCCACACCCCAAGCCAGCCCCAGGGAGGCCAAATACAATCCCCCCAGGGTGAGGGCGGTCTGGATGGCGATCCCCAGGGGAATGTCGTTATTGACGTGGTGCCCCAGTTCATGGGCCAAGATGGTCTCGATTTCGTCATCGGTGAATTCTTCCAGGAGCGTGTCCCCCAAGATGATGCGCCGGGTGTTGCCCAAACCGGTCAGGGCCGCGTTGGCCGCTTTGGTGCGGCGGCTCATGTCGAACTTGAAGACCCCTCGCACGCGGGTTCCGGCCTCCTCGGCTAGGCGCACCAGGCTTTCGGCCAAATCGGCGCGTTCCTCGTCCAGGGGCGAGAAATCGTAAAAGAGGGGGAAAATGAGCACCGGGGCCAGGTTGGACAAGACCACGCTGAAAAGGAGCATGATCCCCCCCACCCACAGCCACCACGTCTCAGGCGCGGCCCGCAGCACGGCGTAGACAACCTCCAAAAGGAATCCGCCCAACAAGACAGAAAGCAGCAGACCTTTGGCTTGATCCCCCACCCAGCCCTTGATGGTTTGGTTGGACATCTCGTAGCGGTGGGGGAGGATGAAGCCGGTGTAGTAGGATAGGGGCAAATCGATGATTGTAAATACACCCCCGAAGATGGCCCCAAAAATGGCTACCCCCAGCCAGGGGTTGGGCGTATAGGAAAGGATCCAATTTCTGAGGACAGATGACCATCCAAAGAGCAGCCAGGCCAGGAGCAAGGCCGCCCCCAAAACTAAATCCAGGAGCATAAAACGGCGCTTGATGCGGGCGTATTCTTTGGCCTTTTGCTGGCGTTGGGGATCGAGCGTTTCTTCTTCTGTCATTCTTCTAACCTCATGATATTATCTTCGGCAAACATGCGCGTATCTTCTAATCCGGGATCGTCCTCTGTCCATCCAATGCATTCTTCGAAGCTGTTGATCGCCTCACCAATCTGACCTGAAGCTTCAAGAGCTTCTCCCCTTAGGCACCACAGGTGGGCGTTTTCGGGATGCTCGCTCCCTGGGACATAACCGATGGCGGCATCAAGGGCGTCCACAGCGCCATCGAAATCTCCCGCTCCCATGCGCTCGTCGGCCAGGTTTTGGCAATCCGGTAGGGAGGCACAATCCGCTCCTCCCAGCAGCTTGGGGAGGCCGAAGATCAAAAATAGAGCCAGGAGGACAACGCCTGCGACGCTGAGGGCAATGGTGAGAGGTTTGATTCGGCGGCGAGTGGGGGATGGCTTTTCCCGCTCCGGGGGGAGGGATGGCGGGGTGTCAGCGGGCGGGGAGGTGTCGGGAGGGGCGTCAGCCTCCGCGGCGGGGGGCGTGGTGGGAGGGTCGCCACCCGGTGGAGCGGGAGGAATCTCTGCCGGTGTGTCTCCATCCCCCATGGCCACGGTGGCTTTATCGTAAATATCTGGCGCTTCTTCTTCGGCCTCCATGGCCACAGTAGGTTGGGAGGTGAGGGTCGGCTCTGGCGCATCTTCCGGTTCCATGGCCACAGTGCCTTTTTCGTAGATGTCGGGATCGGGCTTTTGCTCGGTTTCCTCAGAAGGGGGCTCTTCTTCCTCAGGGAAAGTGGCCATAGTCTCCGATTTTGCGATTTGGGACACGGCTTTTTCAAGGGCTTGGCTCATTTCATCCGCCGTGGAAAAGCGGTCTTGAGGTTCTTTTGCCAAAGCCGTGAGCATGACCTTCTCCAGGGCGGGGGATATGTCTTTTCTGAGAAGGCGGGGGGATGTAAGCGGGTCGTTGATGTGTTTATAAATGAGAGAAAGGGGCGTGTCGGCGTCAAAGGGAGGTTGTCCGGTGATGAGTTCGTAAAGGATGACGCCCAGAGAATAAATATCACTGGAGGGCGTGATGGTCAGTCCCTTTCCCTGTTCGGGGGACATGTAGGCGGGTGTTCCCACCAAGGCGCCAGTGGTGGTGAACTGCGTATCGCTCATGATGCGGGCAATGCCAAAATCGGTGAGTACCACGCGGCCACCCTTGGAGAGCAAGACGTTGGCGGGCTTGATGTCACGGTGGATCACACCTTGTCGGTGAGCGTAATCCAAGGCGGCGGCCGTTTCTCCCACAATGTGGGTGATCCCGGAAATAGGCAGCGTGCCGCCGGAGTCGGTCAGCAGGTCTTTTAGGCTGCCCCCATCGATGAACTCCATGACCATGTAATAGTATTCTTCTTTGACGTCGAAATCGTAGACCTGAACGATATTCGGGTGCTGCAAAGCGGCAATGGCCTTGGCCTCCCGCTGAAAACGGGCCAGGAAATCTTGGCCCTCGACGAGATGGCCGTGGAGTACCTTGATGGCCGTATATCGCTCAAGTGTGGGGTGATAGCCTTTATAAACTGCGGCCATCCCGCCCCGCCCCAGACGTTCGACGACTTCGTATTTGCCTACTGTTTTGCCGACTAGTGTAGCCATGTGCCTGCCTCCTGAAGTGTGGTGTCTCCCTTGCTTGTTGCTACGCAGAGCGCGGGGATGTTTTGCGGTGTGTTGATCTTCTAAACTAAGCGTTCAGACCCTGCCCTCACCTCAATCCTTGCTCTGCACGCCCTTGGCGTCCCAGAGGGAGAGGAGGCTGTCCCCTCTCTCTTTGTGAGAGGGTTAGGGTGAGGGGGGTGAACGGTTACCCTCAAAGGTAGGGGGAATGTAGGGCGATTTGGTAAATCGCCCAGGCAAGGTGTAACCTTGCACCGAGATACCATATCTTTACATTTCAAGCTGAAATCGGATCGCTTTAAGGATTTTTCCTTGCAAATCCTTCCGGTTCAATTCCCCTAAATCGCGTTCTAACCGACTTTTATCAAGGGTGCGAATCTGATAACACAGGGCAATTGAATCGAGACTCAACCCTGCAACACCTGCGGGAATCAAGACCTCATTTGGATAAATTACCCGATCTTTAGACTTTCGGGAAGTCAATGGGATGACGTTAACAACTGGCAATACCTGGTTGATCTCTTCTCTGCTGATCACGAGGACAGGTCTTCTACCAGCCTGCTCTGATCCTTTGGTAGGATCGAGTACCGCCAGGAAAACATGCCATTGGTAGATCATGTCTTCGGTTCCCACCACTCTGCATCGGTATTAGCAAATGCTGACATAGATTCTTCCAAATCAGCCATAAAGAGAGGGTCTTCCACTGCACCCATCATCTGCTTGATTTTAGCACTTTCAGAATTTTCTGTTATGTCATCATCCAGAATCTCTTTAACCCGGGCGTATTCGTCCAGTGGTAAGACAACACCGACAGGGTTACCTAAATCGTCGGTAATGATTTGACGTTTGAGAGTAATTGATGTCATCTTGCACCTCGCAAGTAAAAATTGATAATCTGATTTTGCTGATGATAAAATTATACCAGGGAATGTTCAGAAACAAAATAATCTTCTAAAACCAGTTTCAATTTTCTGATGTTCTATTTGGCTTATTTAGGAAAACTGAGCACGTGAAACCGCCAGGCTATTTTTACCAGGAATTAGTGGCTCCACAGGTGGATTGCTCTTCAAGTTCTTAGAAGTGCGTTGCACCTGCGGAACACCGAATTCCTTTCATGTTCTCTCAATAAATGTTATACTAGAGATAGGTTTTGAAAACCAGGCAAAGGAAGTGAACTATCACTAGTGAAAGGAGCCATATATGAGCCTCAAAACATATCCAGTCGAGTTACCTGAGGCAGCCTTTTCCGCTTTGCGCAAACCCCCTGAAGAATTTGTTGAAGAAATGAAATATGCTGCCGTGGTTAAATGGTATGAAGCTGGAATCATTAGCCAGGACAAAGCTGCCGAGATTCTAGGTCTCTCCCGATATGCTTTTTTAAACCTGCTAGCCCGCTACAATGTTTCGGTTATTCAATATACTTCTGATCTATTGGAAGAGGAATTAAGCCATGCCCATGGAGAAAATAGTCCTTAATGCCTCCCCCCTCATTTTGCTGTGTAATGTTGAGTTAGATTTTATCTTGCCTTCGTTGTTCGCAGAAATAGTTGTACCAGAGGCAGTTTGGCAGGAGGTAGTAAATGGTTCTCACCTTGACCGAGCTGCCCAACTGCTACCAAGGTTAAACTGGCTCAAAAAAGTACATGCCAATATAGCTCCAGACATCGCTTCCTGGGATTTAGGATTAGGTGAAACAGAGGTGATCAGTTTTGCTCTTGAGCAGAGAAGCTATACACCCGTTCTGGATGATATGTTGGCAAAAAAATGCGCTAGGTCATTTGACGTTCAAGTTGTGGGAACTGGTACCATCCTAATTCTTGCCAAAAAGGGCGGGATGATTAATTCTGTTGAAGAATCCTTGCGCAAATTGCAAAATGCTGGCCTATGGATTACTGAGCCAATTATACAAATGATTAAACGCAAAGCTGGAGAATAAACACTACAGAGTACCCCCTTCCCTCATCGCACCCAAAAGCGAGTCCCCATGAAAAGCGGTAAACAGATCACCTTATTTGCATTAGACTGCGGGGCCACCAACTGGCGGCTGTACCGCGTGGGCTATCGCCTGCATGGTAATTTGGTACGTATCAAGGGAGAACCTCAACCCTCCCCCTTGACCAGTTTTTCGGAACGTAAGTTGCCCGCCATCCTCACCCTCAACCCGGAAGGCACGGCCATTGAAAATTTCGGCGAAGTTGCCCAGGTCCAGCTCGAAGATGAAACCAGCCGAGACCGCGTGCGCGAATACTTCAAGCCCTGCCTTGGCGCTCATCTGGAAAGTGACCCCCTCCCCCACCAAAAACGCTACACACACGCTCAGGCGGTAAGATACACCCGCGCGTTACTCGAGGTGATTGTGGAACAGATCCGGGACGAGAAGTGGCGGGCGAGCGCTTTTGACGAAGGCGTCCGTTTTGCTTTTGCCTATCCCGTCCACTGGGGACACGACCACGAAGGGGCCATCCTGGAGGATTTCAAGTCCCTCGTCCTGGGATGTTTCCCGGAGGATTTTCACCCCAACGTCCGCTTTGTGACCGAGCCGGAGGGCGCTATTTTGAGCCTCAAACGCCAGGGACTGCTCGGCGGCGCGACCGGGAACGGGGTGACGCTGATCATCGACGTCGGCGGGAGCACGACCGATATCGTGGCCGGGAAGGTGGACCCCCGCAGCGGGGAGTTGCTCTACCTCGGTCGTTATGGAGAACCCTTCGGGGGTGGGTTGTACGACGCCGAGATGGCCAACTATCTGGCGGACGCGCTCAGCATTCCCCCCTCGACGCTGGCTGAAGACCCTTCCTCGCTGGTCATCCTCCGCACCTACGGGCAACGCCTCAAGGAATCCCTCAGCCGCCAACTCCTCCAGGTGGAGACGGCCTCAACCAACTCCATCGCCCAGCGCATGATCACCCTGGTGACGCAAGATAAACAAATCTACCGCAAGTTAATAAAAATCGATCGAGACACCTTTGACTCTATCACACATCACCTCCACCAAACTTTCCAAGACCTAATCGCCCAAGCCATCCGCACCATTGGCCTCCAGGATGACGAGATTGGCCAGGTGGCCCTCGTGGGCGGCGGCGTGCAGCTTTTCAGCATCGTCCAGTTCCTGCGGGAGCGCTTTGGCGAGGAGAAAGTCGTCCTGGCCGACAACCCCGACGAAATCGTCGTCCGAGGCGTTGGCCTGGAATTCGGCATTTCCATGGGCACCTTCCAACCGGGAGCCAGCCTGGTGATCGAACCCCCGGCGGCGGAAGGTATCCCCTCCGAAGACAAGGACCGCCCAGAATCCGTGTGGCAACTCCTTTCCGAGGAAGGGCAGGTATACGCCCTTGATGGGAACGAAATGCAGGTAGGCCGCGGCAAGGAAAGCCACATCTGGTTAAAAAGCGATAGAGTCTCCCGCGTCCATGCTGAATTCCGCCAAACTGGTGACACGCTGGAAGTCGCCGATCTCGGCAGCACCAACGGGACGTTCGTCAACGAAGAACGTTTGGAAGAGAAACAGCCTTGTTCGCTGCAACATGGTGATAGGATTCGTTTTGGTAATCAAACATTGACGGTGGGGAGAGTGATGAGTGAAGAGTAGACTGGTAAATTAGGAAACTGGGAAATTGGTATCTTGGGAAGACCCCAAAGCATAAGCCAATGACCCAATAACTGAATTTCGGTATGGTTCATTTTTATAAAAAAAGTGGTTTACGAATTCACGCCTTAGGGGTCGATTGGAAATCGACTCTGTTCCGCAAAACCGACAAGATTCAACGCAGAGTCGCAAAGGTGCAGAACCGCAGAGAAAACAAAAAAGCGAAAGACCACCGAATGAATTTTGAATCATTAATCAATATCCGTCCGCGTCTAGGGAATCGAAGCATTATTATTCAAGACCAAAAACTGCGTGAAGAAGTTGAAGTGATAACCCGTGAACTTTTAGGAGGCACAAAATGCTAAAAAATAAAGAAAAACTCAAAGAACGCTTTTTGCGCGACCCTCTCCCCCTCCGTTTGGGTGCATTATCTGCAACACTGGGGCGAATTTCATCCTCCGCTAGAAACTCAAATAACCCTGATGTAGTCACTGACCTGCTAGACGAAGTTAAATACCTCATAGAATGGACAGCCGGCGATGCTGAAATCGAAACTGCCGCAGAATTGGTCAAGATGCAAAGATTAATCGCATTGTGGATAAGCGCGTGGCATGAAAATAGCGAAAGCCACAGCCAACGAGTATTGCTCTCTGTACAGGCGAAAGATTGGTCAGATAAGGTAATTGATTTTTCGGGATTAATTTAATTCTAACCACTCCCTAAATTCCATTAGAGAAGGAAAAATCGTAGATGACAGAAGACAACATGACTCTTTACCAAAACGAGCCGGCGCCAATCGAAGACCTCACCCCGGAAGCGCTCATGGAGGCCGGGGACGCGCTCTCCAAATCGCTGCTATTTGCCTTGCGGCGTGAGTACTTGGACGGGCCTATCTTCGACAACGATTATGTGCGCATAACTGACGCGGACATTTCCCAACAACCTGATTTGGCGCTGCTAGAAGTGGAACAAGTAGGCAAGCCTGTCACAGAGGACATGAGCGAGTATTTCACCGCCATTCAGACCACCCTGGCCGCCTGTCATGACCCACGCTATGCCCTCATTTTCATGATTTCCAGTGATGGGCTGCGCAACCGCATTTACATCGGCGTGGTGGCCCGGGAGCCGGGCACCCAGCCGCGTTTGTTCGCCGACCAGGTGGGGCAGTTTCTGTGCTCTAACTGGCCCGGGACGCGCGTTAAAATGGTGGAAGAATACGAGCAGATCGCCCGCCACGTGCATATGCCTTTGAGCACCTACCGCCACGCGCGAGCCTTCACCGGGATCCCCTCTCTCAAGAAGCGTGACCAACCCCAAAATTATCCCCAAAGCCTGGATCGCTTCATGCGCGGCCTGCGCGGCAAGCCCTATCTTTATATGGTGGTCGCCGAGCCTATGCCTGAGCGCGAGGTAGGGGAGATTATCTCCTCCTGCCACACCCTTTCTGGGCAGGTACACGCTTTTACCAAAGCCACCCTCAACCGCAGCACGGGGGAAGGGGTCACGGAAAGCGTCTCCCGCTCGGAAGGGGAGTCCACCTCCACGGCCAAAACCACGGGCACGTCCGAGAGCGAAAGCGAGGGGGGCAGCAAAGGGGTGCTGGGCACGGAGCTGGAAAAATCCTCCGGAGCGGCCAAAGTCCTCAAAGGGGTCGGGCTGGGGGCAATTTCCTCCCTCTTGGTGGCCGCCGGTGGACCGTTTTTGCTCTCCGGGATGTTGGGCATGTTCGGACAATTACTTCCCTCCAGCACGAGTTCCTCGGTTCATGGCAAAACTTCCTCCGAGTCAGAAACGGTGGGTCGCACGCGTGGAAAAGCCTTCAGTGAGGGAACGTCGACGAGCGAATCCCTTTCTTTTGGGCGGGAATACCTCAACCGCCACGCTGAATCCTGCGAGAAATTGCTCGACCAAAGCGTGGATCGTTTCGAGACTGCCCGGGCCCAGGGATGCTGGAACGTGGGCGTTTACCTTCTCAGTGACCAGGTGGAAACCGCCGCCCAGGCTCAGGCCCAGTTGAAGGCTCTGGTCAGCGGGGAGCAAACGGCATCCGAGCCGGTGCGCTTCCACGACCTCAGCCCGGTGTGGGACGGCCAGGCCCAGGTCGCCCTGGACACCTTCACCCAACCCCCTCTCCGCCTGGCAGCCCCCGGCCAGGACGCCTTTTTGGAACATCCCATGGGCAAGGTCTTCGAAGGCCTCACCACGCCCATGAACACCGAAGAGCTGGCCCTGCTGACCAACCTCCCCCTGCGCGAGATGCCCGGCATGCCCATGCAGCCCACGGCTTACTTCAGCCTCAATCCCCCCTGGCCCGAAACCCCGGCCAAAGCGCTGGAGCTGGGCAACCTCCTGGAAGGCGGTGAGGAAATCCCCAGGCTGGGTTACAATGTGGACATCGACTCCCTGACGCGGCACATTTTCATCACCGGGATCACCGGCAGCGGAAAATCCAACACCTGCCGGCGCATCCTCACCGAGTTGATGGAACGGGGCAAGAACTTCCTGGTCATTGAGCCAGCCAAGGACGAGTACGTGCAGTTGGCGTTGGCCTACAACCAGGCCGGGACTTACGACCGGGAGATAGCCGTTTACATGCCGGGGCGGAAGGAGTGGGGCGGGCGGCCGCTGGAGGATTTGCACCTCAACCCCTTCGACATCGTCCAAATCCCGGGCGCGTCCACCCAGGTGATGCCCCACCTCGACCGGCTGAAGTCGATCTTCAACGCCAGTTTCCCCATGTACGAGATTTTGCCCGTTATCCTCGAAGAGGCCCTGGTCGACCTCTACGAAAGCCAGGGATGGTTGGGGGAAACCCTCCCCCCGGACGGGATCGGCCGCCCCACCCTGGAGAACCTCTACAACCGCATCTCGGGCCTGGTGCGTGAAAAAGGCTACGAAAAACGCATCACGGCCAACATCACCGCCGCCCTGCGCACCCGCATTGGCAGCCTGATGCGCGGCTGGAAGGGCAACCTCTTCGACCAGCCCTTCTCGACCCCCTGGGCCGAACTCTTCGACCGCCCGGTGGTGGTCAATTTGCAATATTTAGGTGACGACGCCGACAAATGCTTTACCATGGCCCTCCTGCTGAATTTCATGTACGAGTACCGCCAGGCCCAGCACGAGAGCGTGGGCTCCCCGGAATCGAGCGAGCTGCGGCACCTGGCCATCATCGAGGAGGCTCACCGCGTGCTGCGCGCCGCTCCCCCCCAATCCGGCTCCGCCAACCCCCAGGCCAAGATGAGCGAGATGTTCGCCGACATCCTGGCCGAAATCCGCGCCTACGGGCAGGGGATGGCCATCATCGACCAGGTGCCCTCCAAGCTGGTGCCGGACGCTATCAAGAACACCAACCTGAAGATCATCCACCGCCTGGTGGCCGCCGACGACCGGGACTCTATGTCCGGCGCCCTGGCCCTCACCGAAGACCAGGCCAAGGTCATCGCCCGCCTCAAGGTCGGCCAAGCTATTGTGGCCGGCATTCAAGATGACATGGCCTCGTGGGTCAAGGTGGCTTATACGCCGATGCCGAGGGTTAGGAAACAGTAAACCAGGAAGCAGGAAATCAGGGAGAACAGTAGATCAGGAATCAGGGAACAGTAGATCAGGAATCAGGGAACAGTGAGCAGATTAAGGTGCACTGCACTTGCATCCCAAAGTGCGTTGCACCTCAATCAACCAATCCTAGGAGCAGGAATGAGCAATAAAATATCCGCCGCGCAAATCAAGCAAGCCATCATTTATCTCAATCTTCTTTCCTACAGCCCACCGTCGCGGGTGGAGGAATTCCCTGCCCCGGAGGCGTTGTTTGGGGAATCCTGGCCTGGCGCGGTGGAGAAAGCGGCCTGGTTGATGGTCTCCTTCCAACAGGCCTCGCGAGAGCCTGACGCTGAACTTGTGGCGGAATTGGCCTCCGCGGCCCTGGCGGCAAATGCTTCCCCGGAAGGTTGCCGGGCTTTTCAGGAGAAAGTGGACGCCCTTGCCGAACTCCCCGGACGCGCAAAGGCCAAAAACCGCCTGCATCGCAAACGTGGCTGCCAATTATGTGCGTCTCCCTGCCGGTATGGATATTTCTCCCTGATCTCAGAACCGGATTTTACCACCCTGCAAGAGCTTCTCGAAACTGAAGGCGGACGCCCTGTTCAAGCTGTATGGCAGTTCACGCTGAAGCATTTGGGCCAAACCTTCCCCGCCGGGCAATGGCACGTTGCTACAAAGCACCTGGGAAACCTAGCCTATTGCCTGGTCTCATTGGGGACGGCCAAGTCACGTTTCCCTTTCCCTAAAGAGCAGATGAGAAAATTCCAGATGATGAATCAAGCTACAGCTAGAAACCTAAGTCCGGGCGAATAAATTCACCGCTGACCCACAAAATCCACCTACGTGGATTAGGGATCACTTACAGCACAACCAATTTACCAGGCCAATAGCCAATAACTAATATCCAAAACATATTCAAACAGGGGAGGAGGCCCCAAATGACCAAAGCAGCCCGCTTGATGGGCAACTTACCACAAGAAGAACCGCAAACTTGGGTTTTGGAGGGGGAAACCACCATTATCGGCCGCCACCCCTCGGCTGGTATCCCCCTACCCTTGCTGGCAATCTCACGCCAACACGCCCAGATCACAAACACCCCCCAAGGTTATTTCATCGAAGATTTAGGGAGTCGCAACGGAACCTTCGTCAACGGAGAACCCGTCGGAGAGGTCCCACAACCTCTCAGCGCGGGGGATGAGATTGTCCTGGGCGGAGAGGTTGTCCTGCATTTCGAGGATCCCTTAGAGACTATTAATGGGAAAATGCTCGGTCGTATGGAGGGCGTTTGGATCAATCCCCAAACGGTCGCGGTCTGGGTAGATGCCAAAGAAGTGGAACCGCCCCTCTCTCCCGCGCAACACGCCTTGCTTTCCATTCTCTACGAGGCAGAGGGGAATGTAGTTTCGCGAGCGGACATTATTGGCCATGTTTGGCAGGACGTAGACCCCGAAGGTGTGAGCAAAGACGCGGTCAACGGGCTGATCAAACGCTTACGTGCCAAATTGCGAAACGCTCAACCAGAAAAGGAATATATTGAAGTCTTGCGAGGGCATGGGCTGCGGTTAGTTCGAGGCAAAGCCACCTGACAGTTTAAGAATAAGCAGTAAGCAGTGATAATGGAACACGGATGACGCTGATTGAACAGATTTACGCAGATTTAAAACATTCCGCCCACGTAGCGACCACTTAGCGACCTCCTAGCGTCAAGCAAAGGTGGGGGATGTTGTGTAAAATACTATCAAGAATAAAGTAACCCCTCGTTTTTATGCCCATATGGGCAAAGGAAAAATACCATGGAATCCCCAGAAAACATTCAACCCGAAGAAAGATTTGAAGACAGTGAATCTGTTGAGAACGTTGAAGAGCAGACACTGCAGGATGCCACCCACGAACCCGGCGCTCGGGTTGAGGAGACTCAAACCTTCGAGCAGGCCGAGGCCGTTGAAGAAGAGCTGACGAAATCCGTCGAATCCGCTGAGATGGTCGATGTCGAGACGCAGGAACGGCTGGCAGCCCAAGACGATGGTATCGAAGACGGTGGCGACGCGGCCACCCCGATTGTCATCCCCGATGTGCAGCAGGAATCAGATGGCAGACAAGGCGGTCGCCCCGGCGGCGATGTGGCTGCTACACCCATCGACCTGCCCGATGAAGCCAACACGGTGGAAGGCGGCGAAGGTGATGACCCTGGTGACGACGTCTCGGCCACGCCGATTAATTTACCTTAATTCCTACCTGAACGAAGCGCTTTTCCGTGTGCCGCTCCTGTAAAAAAGGGGAGACCATTCCCCGAAATATTGAGAAGATACAGGAAGGAGGAGAAAATGGACGGCAGAGAAGTTACCCAACCCGAATAAAGGATAGAAAGTGCAGAAAGCGTCGAACGTGCCGAGGAACAAATTTTAGAAGAAGCTACCCACGAACCCGGCGCACGTGTCGAAGAAACTCAAGAATACGAAGAGGCGGAAGTCGTTGAAAGCGCTTTGACCGAGGCTATTGAGGCCGCGGAAACAGCAGAAGTGGGACTCGCTGAATCAACCGAGGTAGCCGAAGTGCCCGAGGGCAGGGAAGTCGAACGCGCTGAGGAAGAGGGCACGGTTGACCGCGACGAGTACGAGACAGTAGACGGCTCTGAGCTGCAGGAAGCCTCCGGAGAAAAAGAGGAGGACGACGGTGGTGAAGAAGCCACCCCCATCAACTTGCCCGGTCCAGTTGCCGCCCAAACCGAGGTATCCGCTGACGCTGTTAAAGATGAATCTGCGCCGGCTGAGGAACGCGGCGGGGTGCTGCCTGTCCCCATTCCAGAGCCAACGGAGGAAGAGGAAGGTGGCCTTGAAAGAGGAGAATCTCAGTCTAGGGTTGGCGATGACGGTTCGGAATTGATGGATGACGGCTCGGAATTGATGCAAGAACGCTCCGGCACCGGCGGCCAGGTTGCTGAAGTACACGACCCCGGCACTGAACCTCCACCGCCGAACCGAGAAATTGGTCTGAAAGGGGGGGAGGCCCAAGTCGCAAGTGGCGAAGGCAGTCGGGCAGCAGAGCTGGGCGTCAACATGGAACCGATCCCCTCCCCTGAGGAGGAAGCCGGGAGCCGGGAAGTCGCTCCCCGCGTTGAGGGGGAACAGGTGGGTGAAGCCCCGGAGCCCGGCCCTGAACCTTTCCCACAACCCGGAGGTGAAGGTGAAGAAATGGGTGAAATCCCGGAACCCGGCCCCGATCCCTTCCCTCAACCCGCTGGTGAGCCTGGAGAAGTCACTGAGGGCAGCGCAACCCTGGAATCAACTCCAGATGCTCTGGCTGAAGAAGGTAGCTTGGAAGAAGAGGATCTAAGCGAGGCTGAAGAGCATTGGGAGCCGCCAGATGTCTATGTGAACGCTGATGGGGAAGTAGTGGACGCCGACGGAAAGCCGGTCGATAGTCCCCCTGTAGTGAGTTCGCCAGATGGGAAGAGCTACGTTGCCTCTTACCCAGGCATGTACGATAAAGATGGCGATCCTGTCTCTTTTGAAGTTCCGGCTTATAAGAGATCCTTAAAAGACCTCTACCTGCACGACGATGGCAGCGGAAAGTTGACTGTGGTGGACGCCAACGGTAATCCGGTGGATAGTCCCCCCATTGTCTTCTCCGATGGACAGGGGAATTACGGTGCTCACTACCCAGGCGATGACCCAGTCTCCCTCAAAACCTATAATGCTCCTATCAAAGACATGTATGTGCATGATGATGGCAGCGGTAACCTGACCGTGGTAGACGCTAACGGGGATCCGGTCGATAGTCCTCCCAAGGTGTTCTCGGATGGACAAGGGAATTACGGCGCTCAATACCCAGGAGACAACCCAGTCTCGTTGAAGATGTACAAAGCCCCTATCAAGGATATGTATGTGCATATTGATAGCAGCGGTAACCCAACGGTGGTGAATGCCAATGGGGATCCGGTGGATAGCCCCCCTAAGGTATTCTCAGATGGTCAGGGGAATTATGGCGCTCAATTTCCAGGAGATAACCCAGTCTCACTGAAGACTTACAAAGCCCCTATTAAAGATATGTATGTCCACGTTGATGGCAGTGGTAACCCGACCGTGGTAGATGCTAATGGGGATCCGGTGGATAGCCCTCCGGTTGTCTTTTCTGATGGACAAGGAAATTACGGCGCTTACTACCCCGGCGGGACAGGCAATCCGACACCCTTGAAGTACTTCAAGCCCCCTTCCGGCTGGAAGAAAAAAATCTAGGATTGTTGTTTCTACTACCCAGCGGAACATGGTTCCGCTTCGATCGATTTATTGTTGTAGTTTCTCCAGATGCGTTTGTCCGTGTGCACACATGTTATAATCCTCAGTTGACGTCTTTCTTGTTGACGAGTATAATCACTTCACAATAAAATAATCGAATTACCTTCGGGGCAGGGTTGAATTCCCTACCGGCGGTGATGGAAGTTTCAATTCGAAATTTCCCAAGCCCGCGAGCTTCCTCTGGGGAGCAGGATACAGTGCAAATCTGGAGCCGACGGTATAGTCCGGATGAGAGAAGGTTTTTCTCGTCGCTTTGTATTGGCGGCGAGGCTGTGAGGTAGCCCCGAAAGCGTTTGAAGCTTTCGGGATTTTTTATGCCCAATACCTACCTTATTTTTTCTTGTTGCCCTTATGCCCTGATGCGCGTGGTGTCAGGGCATTTCACTTTAATATTCGATAATGTGAGCCATTCCTCATTCGTCCATAGAATCATGAGGTTTTAAAAAATCAAATCGGTAATAGGCTGATCCGGCTCTGCCCTCACCCTAAGTAAGTCTTTGAAAGTTCCTTTATAACTTTCAGACTACGTCACTTTATTTCGATGTGCGCAGTGTCTCCCGACCGCGCACCTGAAGTGACCGAAGGTCTCCCCTCTTGGGAAAAAATGTGGCTCAATTACCTGGAGACCTGCGGTCAGGACTAGATGGCTGGTCAGGAGACACAGCCATATCTCGGTTCA
>JAANWX010000062.1 GCA_018263575.1 Chloroflexota bacterium
GTCATTTCGACGAGGTTTCGGCGTGGCTTTCGCCGAATAACGAGGAGAAATCTTTGTTTCAACCAGCGATTCACCTCTATGAGCGAAAGATTTCTCACTCCGTTCGAAATGACACCTGAGTAGTTACATTTTTTGTTTGTATCCGCGCGAATCAGCCTTATCCGCGTCATCTGCGTTCTATTCCAAAAGTCCAATAGCGGTTGGCGAAGTAATTCCAAAATACGACCACGCCCGTTGCAGCCACTTTGGCGGGGAGGTAAGCAAAATTTGGATCGGGGACGATGGCCGCGGCAAGGGATTCTAAGGACAGCAGGCACAGGTTGTTGAGAGCCAGTCCCAGGCCGCTGACGAGGGCGAATTGGTAATTCGCCGTCGAAATGCCATTTCGACCTACATTTAGAGGGGAAATGTGACCGATTACCAGTAGCTAATGGCTGGTCGGGAGACACAGCCACAGCAGCAAGATTCCTTACGGCGTATGCGGGTTTTGGGCTGGGGGGTGTTGAGCAGTGCGATCGCCAGCGATGACGAACACGGCGAGTAGGTTACCGTCTTCTTGCTCTTTGGCGGCTACGCCCGCGCTCCAGCCGACTTGCATTTCGTCCAGGCTTTCGAGTTGGCCTTTGTAGCGGGTGTTGTCTCCTACGGTGAAGGTCAGGGTTTGGCCGTCTTGGGTGGTGAGGGTGAAGGTTCCGGCTTCGGCGTCCACGCTGGTGACTTCGCCTCTGGCCTTAACGATTTCCGGGCGTTCCCCGGCGAGGACGAGTGTAGCTAGGAGTGTGCCGTCTTCTTGCTCTTTGGCGGCCACGCCCGCGCTCCAGCCGACTTGCATTTCGTCCAGGCTTGAGAGTTGGCCTTTGTAGCGGGTGTTCTCGTCTACGGTGAAGGTTAGTTCTTCGCCATTCTGCGTTTGAAGTGAGAAAGTTCCCGCGTCAACGTCCACAGCGGTGATTTCCCCACGTTTGCGAACACCGAAACGGCCTCCTGGTTCGAAGTCATCGGGCAAGAGGAGCACTAGTTTGGCAAGGGAGTCTTTGCCAGCGATCACGGCCACTTTCTGGCCAATTTCTAAATCGGCAAAGGTAACTTCTTCTTCGTTCGGGGCGCGGAAGCGGGTGTTCTCATCCACGGAGAATGTGACCTCCTCACCTTTTGGGTTTTGAACGGTGAAGGCTTCCTCTTCCACCGAGACCACTTCGCCGTAGGCGCGGCGTCCACCTCGGTGTTCGGGGCCAGTATCTCCATCATCAGCGAAAGCGATTCCAGATACCAATAAGGTAAGTACCAGGGTAATGATTAGGGATAGGGTAATTTTTTTCGACATGTTGTACCTCCAAGTGTGTAAATAAAGTTTTAGCTTTTCCAATCATACACTTGTAGGATAACGTGAGGTTGTTAACGAGGGAACATCATCTTGTAAAAAGGTTGTAAAAAGGGAAGCAGGGGATCAGGGAATCAGGAACCAGGTGACCAGGGACTAGGAAACAGGTTGTCCGAAGAGGAGACGCCCAAAGCTATGATGGAAAGGGGATTATCCCTTCTCCCCATGGGAGAAGGTTAGGATGAGGGATGACAGGCCCAGACCTGACAGGTTTTAGAGCACACTTTTAGACAGAAATATGCTCTTGGTTGCACCGAATCGAGTTAAAAATGTCGCGTCGGGAAACCTGTCAGGTCTACAACCGAGCTAACTTAATGGCATTGACTCATCACTCATTACTCCTCACTCATCACCTCACCCCTCATTTGGAAAAACAAGTTCTTCTTTCCCAGCCAATTTATCTTGAATGCGGTTCACGACTATATCTAAATGAGCGGGCCTATGCACAAAGTCAAGGTCATCGGAGCGGATTTTTAGCACGGGACAGGTATCGAAGGCTTTCATCCAATCTTTGTAAAAGGAATCCAGCAGGGAGAGATACTCCAAGCTAATACCCGATTCCATGTCGCGGCCCCGCTGGCGGATGCGATCCATGAGCACTTCAGGCGGCGCGTCAAGATAGATGAGCAAATCCGGGCGGGGGAGGTTGCCCGTCACCAGGTTGAAGACCCGGCGGTAGGCCAGGTAATCCCGCTCGGACATGCTGCCCTGGTGGTAGAGGGCGCGGGCGAAGATCTTGGCGTCCTCATAAATGCTGCGGTCAGCGATGGCCGAGCGTTCATCCATGGCTAATTCTAAATGTTGCTCGGCGCGGTGACCGAGGAAAAAGACCTGGAGATGAAAAGACCAGGCGGCCATATCCTCATAAAAGTTTCCCAGATAGGGATTATCCATGACTGACTCAAAAGCCGTCCGCCACCCTAAGCGGTCTCCCAAGCGTTCGGTGAGGGAGGTTTTTCCGGTTCCAATGTTGCCAGCTACGAGTACGAGCCAATTTGCCATGATATTTATCCTTGGTACGCGGTTATTTGTAGTGATACTCTCGCGAGCATTCAGTCCCTGCCCTCACCCTAACCCTCTCCCAGAAGGAGAGGGGATGACCTCCTCTCCCTCTGGGACGCCAAAGGCGTGCAGAGCAAGGATTGAGGTGATGGGGGAACGCTTATTAGTGCTCAAAAGCTCGGAAGCTCTCAGACAACTTCCCTAAAAGCGCTTCTTGAGACTTTTGAAGTCTGATCGAGAGGAAGAGGTTGAACGGTTACCTACTCTTCAGTAAGCCCTTGTTCAGAGCGAAACCTATCCCGTAAAACGTCTAAAACCAAAATCTCTCCATCCTCTTCGAAATACCAATGTACCCAACCGTTGCAGGGCTTTCCATTGGATAAATGTTTTCCGGTTTGATGGATTGAGCCTTCGAAACCATCCTGGATTCTTAGTTTTCCATCAGGTTTAATTTTAGCTATATCTTCTCTATCTTTCCGGAAGAATAAACTTTGTCCTGGGTTGAGGTATCCGTGTTCTAAGAGGTCTGAAAATGGAACTCTGGGAGCTGTTTTCTTTTTGCCCCGCACATCAAAGGTGGCTTCGTCAAATAATTCAACCTGTGTCTCTCTAATCCTTTTCTCTGCCAGTGGGATGTATTTTTCTTCTTTTTCAATACCAATCCATTTTCGGTGCAAGCGTTTGGCAACTACGCCGGTCGTGCCGCTCCCAAAAAACGGATCTAAGACAACGTCCCCCGGTTCACTTGAGGAAAGTATCACCCGATACAACAAAGCTTCTGGTTTTTGGGTGGAGTGGGCTTTGTCTCCATTTTCGTCTTTCAAGCGCTCGGAGCCGGTCGCCAAGGATAACAACCACCAATCGCTGCGCAATTGCTTCCCATCGTTAAACCCCTTCATGGCCTGATAATTGAAAGTGTATTTTGCCCCTTTGTGGGGGCTGGCCCAGAGTAGGGTCTCATGGGCATTGGTGAAGCGGGTGCCCCGGAAATTGGGCATGGGATTGGTTTTCACCCAAATGACGTCATTTAGGAACCAGTACCCCAAGTCCTGCATGATGCGACCGACGCGGAAAATGTTGTGATAAGAGCCGATGACCCACAACGTCCCATCGGGTTTTAGTACCCTTTGGCACGCGCTAAGCCAAGCTTTGGTGAAGGCATCATAGGCCGCAAAGGATTGGAATTGATCCCAGGCGTCATCGACAGCGTCCACTTTGGTGCGGTTGGGGCGATAAAGCTCATTTTCCAATTGTAGATTATAGGGAGGATCCGCAAAGATGAGGTCAACGGAATGTCGCGGCAGCGTGTCTAATACTTCCACGCAGTCACCTTGGAAAATTTGGTTAATGGGTAAAGTCATTGATTTCTTCTAATTCTTCTTACCGGACAATGTCACATTTCAATGTGCTTAGGGTAGCGAGCCAACCGTGTTGGCGGTTAGCCCATTAGCAAGATGCCAATCGCCCAATCAGATTGGGCTACTACCCAGGATGAATGCCTACAACAAGCTTTTAAGAAAATTTTTATTAACCCCATTATATCAGATAGGCATATCTTCTTAATAAAATCGAGGAGTTGGAAAAACCAGGTTTCTCAGAGAAACCTGGTTTTTCCAACTCCCATTTGACAAGGCTGGGGTGGATTCGTTATCATGGAGGTAAAGAATACATCAAGGAGGAAACCCATGACGCAAAAGAAGTATTTACCGAGATTCGTCCTTTTCTTTACCTTGGTCTTAATTTTGGTGACAGGGTGTTCTACCCCAACGCCCACTGTTACCGAAAGCCCAACCGAAGCGGAAACGTCGGAAAAATCCGCCCCCACGCCCACCTCCAGCGCCTTTGACAACGCCCGCGCCCACATGGTCGAGACGCAGATCAAGGCCCGAGGGGTGACCGACCCCGCCGTGTTGGCCGCCATGGAGAACGTGCCCCGGCATGAATTTGTCCCTGACCGCTACTGGGATCAAGCCTACGCCGACCACCCCCTCCCCATTGGACACGGTCAAACCATTTCTCAACCCTACATTGTCGCCCTGATGAGCGAGACGCTGGGGATCCAGGCCGGAGACCGCGTCCTCGAGGTGGGCACCGGGAGCGGCTATCAGGCCGCCGTATTAGCTGAAATGAGCGTGGAGATCTACACCATCGAGATCATACCGGAACTGGCCGACCAGGCCGAGGAGCTTTTGGACGATCTCAGCTACCAGAACGTCCAAGTTCTTAATGCGGATGGGTATTTCGGATGGGAAGAACATGCCCCCTTCGACGCCATCATCGTCACCGCCGCCCCCGATCACCTCCCCCAACCGCTCGCCAACCAGCTCCAAGAAGGGGGACGGCTGGTCATCCCCATTGGCCCAGTCGGGGCGGTCCAAACCTTGTGGCTCTTCGAGAAAGTGGAGGGCGAGATGGAGGCCACCAACCTGGGTGCGGTGCGTTTTGTCCCCCTGACGGGAGAGCATTAGACCTTGGAGTGGAGGTTCTCAGCAGAATTTCATAGAAAAATTGGCCTTGACAAACTTCAATAGAAAAGAGTAGAACACGTATAATATACGTGTTTCCGAGGTGTGAAAATGAAAAAAAAGTTGACAATTACCGTTGACAAAGAAGTATATGAAGGGCTATATCAAGAAGTGGGCAAGGGAAAAATTAGCAAATTCATCCAAGAGCTTGTCCGTCCCTATGTCCTACACCCCGACCTTGAAGCCGCCTATAAGGAAATGGCAAAGGACAGAAGCCGGGAAGGAGAAGCCCTAGAATGGGCCGAAGCGACTATCAAGGATGTGGGCGATGAAACGTGGTGAAGTTTGGTGGGTAAATTTCGATCCGTCTATCGGGGGAGAAATTAAGAAAAAACGTCCGGCTGTAATCGTCAGCAATGATGTTTCCAACAAATACTTGAATCGCGTCCAAGTTGTACCATTGACCTCAAATATCAATAAATTCTATCCCAGTGAAGCGCGCGTAACTTTCAAGGGGAAACCTGGTAAAGCATTGGCTGACCAATTAACCACAGTGATTAAGCAGAGATTACTTGACCATGGGGGATCCCTAACCAATGACCAAATGAAAGCGGTGGAACGAGCGATTAGCGTTCAATTAGCACTACTCTGAACAGGAAGCGCAACCCACGCCCCAGCATAGGCAGCAACACCCAAAAGCATGACCAGGGTATAGCCATAGCTCAAGGCAAAGATGGCGGCCAGGACAGAGGCGATGACGGAAGCGCAACCGTTGACCGCCCAGGCCCAGGGAATCATCCCAGGGGCGTTTTCCTTCAACCAGGCCAATCCCAGAGGGAAGGGTATACCCATAAGGAATCCCAAGGGGGCGAGGCCAAGAAATGTGCCCATCATCCGCGCCCAGCCCGGCCAAGCGAGTAAAATCTGGGTTAGATGGGGCATCGCCAAGGTGTATCCCACTGCTGCGAGGACTAAAATCCCCAAACCCGTGCGCGGATTCAACCAACTCCCCGCTGCCATGCTCCCCAAACCGGAGAAGAACAAGAGGGCGATGACCACCACCGTAAAGGCATAGGTCGGTTGACCGAGAAGCAGGATCCAACGCTGAATAAGGGGGATCTCCAAGAACAAAAACCCTAAACCCAAGAGTCCAAAATAGGCCAAGATGCCCTTCCCCGCTTTTCCATTCCAATCATGCCCCCGCATGTAGGTCGAGATGGTATCTCGACAGGCGATTTGCCAAATCGCCCTACAAGGGGGAAAAGAGTGAATGATTACCCTCTGAAAAACCACCGGCAAAAGGATCAACACCGCGCTGAGAACCACCACTAAGGCCAGCAAAGCCAGGAGAATAAAATAACCGCTCCCGCCAAAGGGCTGCCAGGTTTTGCCCAGGGTGGAAAGAACCTCCGGCGTTTGCTCCCAGGTGAAGAAATGAAAGAAAAAGGGATGATTGTCACCGGGCGGAGAGATATCATAGGCGTAGGCAGCGTAGACTTCTTCTCGGTTGGAACTCGTCAACAGAGCTTTCACGTTTTCATAATAAGATGGTTCAGGCAAACGGTTGAAGCGATTCACCTCTCCTTCTTGGATGTCGGGCGCCCAGACCAGGTCAAAGCGGCGGCTTTCCAGGAAATCCCGCGCTGCACCGAGCTCCCTCTCCGTCCAGCCGGCGGGTTTAACCAAGACGGTGAAGGTCTGAATGCCCCGGTAAGCGAGAAGGGTTTCCTCCGGATGTTCAACGCCGCGCCGGGCAAGGGATTCGGCCAAGGTGGCGACCAGACGCAAACTTTCGCTGGGGGGGCTTTGGGCCCAGCGGGAGATGACCAGAGTCCCGGCGGGAGAGAGGCTGGCGAGGGCAGATTCCAGGCCCTCCCCGGTGAGGGTGTAGTTTTCCGCCAGGCTATACGCCCCGCTGGTGACGGGACGGTAGGCGTCCGTGAGTGGGAAATAGCAAATATCATACACGCGCTGTTCCTGACCCAAGAAAACGCGGCCCGGCTCGGAAACGACTTCCACGCGCGGGTGATGGTAGACGTTGAAATCTAGGCTTGTGGTCGTAGCGGCCTCGACGATAAGCGGATTTTCTACCAGGGCGGTGACCTGTGCCGCATCTCCCGCCAGGGCCTGGAGAACGCCCAAGCCCCCTCCCGGCTCAACGACCAGGACACTGGCTCTGGGGTTAAGGACAAAGGCCAGGGATTCCGGCATCCACGCGGCGGCTTCGAAGTCGGCGGGGGAGGTGAGGGTGATGGGTTGGAGCGGCCCGGCATCCACGGAAAGGCCGTGCTGGGGAGGAGGTGTCCGGTCGTAGGCATAGCTCAAGCCGGGCAAACGGCGGGTTCCGGCATGGCGGAGAACGTCCACGCGAGAGATAGGGTTCCACTTGCTGAAAAGGGTCTCCGAGCCGGGATAACGGTAGGCGTGGGCCAATCCCTTGTAGGGGGAAATAGTGATCCCCAGGGGGGCGCGTCCCCGCCCGTTCAAGAGCGCCAATCCTCCAAAGGCAAGAAAACCTAACCCGAAGAGTAGAATTCCCCCTGATCGCAACCAATTCTCGAACTTCCCCTTTTTCTCTGTGATCAAGTTGGAACCGCGTTCCAACGGGGCTCCGTGCGCGGAATCCGGCGGAAAACGTTTCCGCCTTGACCGCGGAAAATGTTTCCGCTTCGATCGTGAGAAGACTAAGGCCGGTAAGCCTCCCAAACAGGCGCTCAGCAAGACCGCTCCCGGGACGCCCGCCACCCCCAGCGCCAAAGGAGCCAAGAGGGCGCCCACGGCGGAACCGAAAAGGTTGGCGGCATAGAGGAGATGGGACCGGTCTTCGACGACGGCTAAGGCCGCGCCAATCCCCAACCCACTGACTAAAAAGGGAAGGGCAAGAGAGAGGTAATATAGTGCAAACAAGAGGATCTGACGCCGCTCCCAAGCGATGCTATAAGAGTCAAAAGGCAGCCAGTTAACACCGGCGTAAGCGATCCCCACACTGATAAAAAAGCCCAGCCCCAACCAGGCGAGCATACGGTTCAGGGATTCCGGGCGCAATTTGGGAAATATGCTCAGCAAGGCCCCGCTAGCGCCAAACCCCAACAAGGCCAGACTGATGACCAAAAAGGCGAAATGATAGAACTGGGCTACGGCCAACAGGCGGGTAAAGGTGCTTTCTAAAAGCAGGGTGGCCGCCGCGAAAAGGGCAACACTGAAAGCTTGACGTCGGAACATTGGGAAATTCCAATCAAAAACTGAAAGCGGATGGCTTGAGCGTATTGTACCTCACGATAAGGGGCTGGGAGACTGGGAAACTGGGAAACTGGGATATTGGGGAGCAGAGGTGCGGGGGAGCAGAGGTGGGGGGGAGCGGGGGAGCTAGGGTGGGGGGGTGATGGGGAAGCTGATGAATGAACAAAAAAAGCCTGCAAGAGAATCTCTTACAGGCTTTGGGGGTTGATCAGATAGCGAGTTTATGAACTCTCGCCACTCTCTAATCACTCCAATCCATTTTCGCCATTCTTATCCATCGCTTGGCGGAAGGCCGCCTCGAAAGCGGTGGGGACTGGCTCATCGTGTTTAGCAGCATCTTCCTTGGCATGCTCTATGGGAGGTTTCACCATAGCCTTCATGCTCAACTTGATCTGCTTTTTTCGACGATTGACATTGATTACTCTAACGTCAACTGTGTCGCCTTCTTTTACCACATCAGTAGGCTTGCGCACATAACCATAATCCATTTCGCTAATATGCACTAAGCCTGGGCGTTCTGCGCCCACATCAACAAAGGCCCCATATTCCTCAATCCGAACCACTTCACCTTCATATTCCGTGCCAGGTTTGATTTCATTCCACTCGACATCAACAGGCTCAATCATGGTAAGTTGAACTCTATCTTCGTCGGGATTAACTTTATAAACCCAAGCTTCAATCTCTTGGCCTTCTTCAATAAAATCTACAACGCGAGCGACAGGTTCCTTTGAAATCCTTGAAATATGAATAACTCCATAAACATCAATTCCAAGTTCTACAATTGCCCCGGCTAGTGAAGTCTTAAAAACCTTGCCCTTAACTTTCATTTTGGGCTTTAGGTCTCCAATATCATCCGGGGTTACTACAACGTTCTCATCCATAAAACACTCTCCAATTACTTTGCTTTTTTCCAGACAAGGCCCAATTATACCTTCCCTGGAAACTTATGTCAAAGCGAGATAGCCCCCTTTTTAGACTTTTACCCCCTATATAGCAAAGTTTTAAGAATGTTTATCAAGCGCAGGGGCCATTTTTCGGTCTTTGCATCAAATTTGACCCAAAGATTTTTTTTGCCAGGCCGAACATGTGAGGGGGGTTCCCAGCTTCGGGGGAGGGGATGACCATCCGGGTACCGGAGCACAATTTGCCCGTCTTGGGTTGCCACACTTTCTAAGCCAATTTCTTCCGCCAAAACTTTAATCTCCAATTGCAGGAATAAATTCCCTGCCAAGGGCGGCAGCTCGCCAAATCGATCCCCGAACTCATCTTTCAAGGCTCTCACTTCCTCAAGTTCCGTGATTTCCGCCATGCGGCGATACAGCGCCAAACGCACTGAGCGGTCGGGGATGTACCCATCGGGGAGGCCGGTAGCAAGCGGCAAATCCACCTGAACCAGGGGACGATGTGCTTTGAGGGTAATTTTCTCAGCGGCCAACCTTGCCTTGTGGGGGGCTTGGTCCTTCATACCTTGGACAGCGCCAGCCAAAAGATTGGTATAAAGATGAAAGCCAACAGCGGCAATATGCCCCGACTGCCGCGCGCCCAAAAGATCACCCGCACCTCGAATCTCGAGGTCCCGCATGGCAATCGAATACCCGGCTCCAAGCTGCGTATGTTCGGCAATCGTCTCTAGCCTGAGATACCCTTCTGGGGTAGGCGTTTTGCGGGGATGTTTGAAGAAATAAGCATAAGCCTGCTGCGCGCCGCGTCCCACTCTGCCCCTAAGTTGGTATAGCTGCGCCAAGCCAAACATATCCGCCCTATCGACGATGAGCGTGTTGGCGTTGGGAATATCCAAACCAGACTCGATAATCGAGGTGGATAGAAGCACATCTATCTCGCCCAGCGTGAATTCCCGCATGCGTCGCGATAAAGTTTTCTCCGACATTTGGCCATGGGCAACCTTAATTCTGGCTTCGGGCACGATGCGTTGGAGCCGCTTTCGGATAACGTGGATGGTCTTGACCCGGTTATGCACAAAGAAAACCTGCCCGCCCCGTTCCAGCTCTCGCCAAATGGCGCGGCGGATCAGATCCGTGTCGTAGTCCCCCACATGGGTGACCACGGGCAAGCGTTCTTCGGGCGGCGTTTCGAGACGCGAAATGTCCCGCACACCGGTCAGGGCCATGTACAGCGTGCGCGGGATGGGCGTGGCCGTCAGGGTCAGGACATCCACATTGGCCCGCATCTCCTTGATCTTCTCCTTATGCGCCACGCCAAAACGCTGCTCCTCATCAACGATCAACAAGCCTAAATCATGAAAGAAGACATCCGAAGAGAGCAAACGATGCGTCCCAATCACAATATCCGCCTTTCCTTTTGCCAAGCCCTTTAATGTATCCCGCTGCTGGCGGGGCGTTCTAAAACGAGAAAGCATTTGCACGTTGACTGGAAAAGCCAACACGCGATCTAGAAAGGTGTCGTAATGCTGTTGAACCAAAACCGTCGTTGGCGCCAACAAAGCTACCTGTTTTCCATCCATTACGGCTTTAAAGGCGGCCCGCACGGCAATTTCTGTTTTTCCATACCCCACATCACCGCAAATCAAACGATCCATGGGCGAGGGATCTTCCATATCGCCCTTGACTTCTTCGAGAACCTGGAGTTGGTCATCGGTTTCTATATAAGGAAAACTGGCTTCCAATTCCCGCTGCCAAACCGTATCGGAGCTAAAGGCGTGTCCCTCCACCACTTCACGTTTTGCGTACAACGCCAGCAAATCGGCCGCTATTTTCTGCACCTCTTCCCTGACCCGTTCTTTGGTGCGCCGCCAACGAGATGATCCTAAGCGGGTAATGCGCGGGTCTCTGCTATTAGGGCCAACATAACGGGCCAGGCGGTTGGCCTGGTGAACGGGGACAAAAAGGCGGTCTCCCTCGGCGTATTCCACGTCCAAATACTCTCCTTCCCCTCCGGAGAGCACCCGGCGCACCAAACCCTGAAAGCGCCCCACCCCGTGATCCACGTGCACGACCCACTCCCCCTCACCAAAGTCGGTGTACCCCGCCTCGGGAGGTTTGACCTTCCCCCAGGGCCGCCGCCGGGGTTGAACACGCTCCCAACCGAAAATCTCTCCATCCGTGAACAGGCACACATCCCCGGTGGAGGTTTCCCCATCCCCGATTGCGAAGGTGTCCTCCTCCTCGATTGCGAAGGTGTCCCCACCGAGCGAAGTGTCCTCCTCCCCGATTGCGAAGGTGTCCCCACCGAGCAAACTTACCCGCATCCGCCAGCCATCCTCCAAATTGCCTTTTAAAAACTTGGGGGATGGAGTCGCTGAGACGCGCTCTTTCCAAATATTCTCCAGACGCGAGGCCTGCCGGGAAACCACGATCACCTCAGCGCTTGACCGGACATCTTCCTGAAGGGCGGCGAGAAAAGTTTTTAGCTCTCCACCAAAGCGCTGATTAGGGAAAAATATCTCCGCGAGAGCGGCATCGGGGGAAGTGGAAACAGGCCCCAAAGCGAGCGGACGCCGGGCCCGAAGGACATCGTGAAATTGCTCCCAGGGCAAATAAGGCCGGGGATGATCTTGCTCCAACGTGCAATCCGCCAGGTACCCTTTACGAAGGGAAACAGCCTGGGCATCAATCTCGTTGATTGTGACCCGAAGGACATCGAAATCATCCACCAGAACCAGGGCGTCCTGGGGGAGGTAGGCAAGCAGCGTGGCCGGGGAGGGGTGGAGGAGAGGGATGTGATATTCAAGGTGGTCGGGGCCATCACCGTTGGGGGCGTCTTCGAGAGAAGGGAGCAGATATTCGCGGGCCGGTGTGATCAGCAAACGGTCGAAAATTTCAATGGTGCGCTGGGTGTTGGGATCAAAGCGGCGGAGCATTTCCACCTCGTCGCCAAAGAACTCAATGCGGGCGGGGAAGCGGTCACCCGGCGGCCAGACATCGAGGATTCCGCCCCGGCGGGCAAATTCTCCCGGGGCAACGACTATGGAAGCGGGCGTGTACCCGTGCCTCACCCACTCCCGAGCCAATTCCGCCAGCGAGAGGTGTTGCCCCACTTTCAGCGTTCGCGTGGCGCGGACGAAGTCCCGGCGGGGGAGGGTGCGGGTGATGGCGGCCCGGGCCGGGACCACGAGAACGGGCATTTGCTCCGGCTGGGGGGCACCGGGAATCATCCCCGAGGCGAGAGAGGCCAAGGCGCGAATCCTATCCCGGCGTGTGCTCTCCCCCCACGGTAGACGCTCGTAAAAGAGGGGGTCTGGTTCTGGAAAAAGTTTCGTATCCGCTTCAGGGGCCCACAACGCCAGCTCATCCACCAGCGCCAAAGCGCGGTCAGTGCGCCCGGTGAGGAGCAAAATGGGACACTGCAAGGATTCTCGTAGGGCTGCCAAAACGGGCAAACGGGCCGAACGGAGCAAGCCCATGCGGGAGGGGGGCTGCCCGGCTTTTATATCCGCCAGAAGTTTTTGGTACGCGGGTTGGGCGTGGATTTTTTTGGTGATGAAGGTTAGCATGGGGGGGGGAGCGAGTTGCGAGTTGCGAGTTGCGGGTGAGCGGGTGGCAAGTGGCAGGTGGCAGGTGGCAAGTGGCGAGGGGCGAGGGGCGAATTGTGAGTTGCGGGTGGGCGAAGTGTCCTCATGGCCTCATTACCTCGTTACCTCATCACTCATCACTTGTCACTTTTCACTCTAGTTATATTCTGTCATGGCTTGTTCTATGCCGGCGGAAATGTAAGTGAGAATGGCCTGAACGGCCTCATTCAATAAGATGGCCAGGGTTTCATTTTCGTCATCCGAAAAGTCTTGTAAAACGTAAGCGGAAACCGGCATACGACCGGGCGGGCGTCCAATCCCCATCCGCAGGCGGGGAAAGTTTTGTGTGCCGAGTTCGGCAATGGTAGATTTCATCCCTTTCTGGCCCGCTGTACCACCTTCAGGTCGAAGGCGCATGGTGTCAAATGGCAAATCGACGTCATCATAAACCACCATCAGATTTTCCAAAGGGATTTTATAAAAGTTGACCAGGGCACTTATGGGCCGGCCAGAGTTGTTCATATAGGTTTGGGGTTTGACAATCATCACCCTTTGGCGCTGATAACGCCCCTTGGTAACGAGGGCGTCCAGTTGCATTTTGGTGAAGTTTTCTCCCAGGTGTTTGGCCAAGGCGTCCGCGACCAGGAAGCCAATGTTGTGGCGGTTGTGGCGGTATTTTCGACCGGGATTTCCTAATCCGGCGATGAGGTAGGGGGAAGAGGTGGGCATGTTGGGTTTTTGTTTTGGGTATTAGATATTTGATATTCGATATTAGATATTCGATATTGGATATTCGATATTATATCACTGGCCTGTTCGTAAACACCATCGCTTGGCTGTCTGTGAATAGATCAGTTGACGACTATTGAACAGGCTGGTGGTTATTCACGCTGAACATCAATCCTGGATTAAAAAAGTTAGGGTTGGTGTCAGGAGTGTAACATGCTATAATTCAGGTATGAAAATATCAGAAGCTAGGGCCTATGTTGATCGTTGGGAAGCGGTTGCAGAAATCAAACAACAAGAACTGCAATCAGCTTCTATTGCCGAAAAATGGCGGCAGCTCAATAGCATTAGACGCCGTGCCGCACGCCTGGATATCACAGGGGGAGACAATAACGGGGAAATAGAAATCTTTTTGCGATGGGCTAAATTAAAGGCGGAACATGCCTCTTCCCGAAAAAAGAGTATATTCATGATTGGGTAACTCAATTTGCCACGATTCTAGAAATGCCAGAACTATGGGAGGATATTGCTGGTTGGTTATCGTAAGTAGAGGGGGGAGCAAGATGCGAAGGCCTACCGGAGGGTTTTTCTGAGGGCAGTATAGATGCCGAGCAGGGCGAAGAGGCCTCCTATGATGGCTAGCCCAACTCCCAAGGCATTGAATACATCTCCTTTTCCTACGTCGGCCGGATTGGGCGGCAAAGGGGTAGGGGTGGAGGGGAAGACGGTCGTCTCTACAAGGGAAGAATCTTCCTGGGTTGGGTGAGGGGTCTCAGTGGGGCTGGGGGTTTTGGTCTCGATAGGGGTGTAATTTCGGACTCGCACGCCTGAAACAAGCTTGGTGAGCGTATCATGGGTATAGGTCACTGTGAGGCGCAGGTCATACTCGCCATCGGTAATGGTGGTTGTGTCCCATTCCACCTGGAACTCGTCTCCTTTCTCCGGGTTAATCGTGGCCAAAGGAAACCATGTCCCTGTTTTGTCGCTGGAATACGCAAAGCTAAGTTCTACGAATTGCATCCCGCCACCTTTGGCCTCGCCAACGACGGCTACCACGCCCTGCACGGCTTGACCATCTTCGGGAGCGGTCAACGCAATCCACGCCGAAGGGGTAGGCGTGGCGGCATGCACGGCACGGGATTCAGTAACAGCCATGCCCAGTAGAAGAGCGATAAGGAGCAGATAGATTGAACGACGCATAACAATTTCCTAGTTTAGCATGGAGGGGGGACGTGGTCAACGGGGGATTGGAGGTTGGATGTTGGAGGCTGGAGGCTGGAGGCTGGAGATTGGATATTGGGTATTGGATATTAGGCAACTGGTTCTTTTCTATTGCATACCCAGCGCATTGTATTACAATGGTCACGGTTCTTGTAAAAGATGCTTTTTGGACACGGATAGATGCGGACGCCATAGACACGCCCTCGGCGAACGCGAAGGCCTAAGTAGAGCGCATGAAAACAAAGTACATTTTTCTCACCGGCGGAGTGCTCAGCTCAGTAGGGAAAGGCGTCACCGGCGCCGCTCTGGGCCGTTTGCTCAAGGAACGGGGATACCAAGTAGCCATTCAAAAACTTGATCCTTACATCAACGTTGATCCGGGGACCATGAGTCCCTACCAGCACGGAGAAGTCTACGTGCTTGACGATGGCTCTGAAACGGATCTTGATCTGGGCCATTATGAACGCTTCATTGATACCAGCCTCAACAAAGTCTGCAACGTGACCACTGGTCAGGTGTACGAAGAGGTCATATCCAAGGAGCGGCGGGGAGACTACCTGGGAGGCACAATTCAGGTCATCCCCCATATCACAAATGAGATGAAAAGAAGGATCGGGTTGGTTTCCAAAACCACAGGAGCAGAGATTGTCCTGGTGGAAGTAGGAGGCACGGTGGGGGATATTGAATCCCTCCCCTTCCTGGAATCTCTCCGGCAAATGCGCAGCGATGTAGGCCGCGAAAACAGTTTCTATATCCATGTTACTTGGGTGCCTCACATTGGGGCCACAGGTGAACTCAAGACCAAACCTACCCAACACTCCGTGCGGGAGCTGCGCTCTATTGGTATCTCGCCCGATATGATCATTGCCCGTTCAGATTATCCGGTTGACGAAGATTTGCGGGATAAAATAGCCCTTTTCTGCGACGTAGAAAAAAGAGCTGTGATCCCCATGGTCACCACTGACAACCTCTACGAAATTCCCCTCACATTAGAGCGGGCTAAAGTGGGCAATTTCGTCATGGAGCGCATGAACTTTCAGGCTCGCCAAGAACCTGATTGGCAACCCTGGAAAGAGATGGTCGCCAAAATGCGCCGGGAGAAACCAGAGGTTGAAATTGCTCTTGTGGGCAAGTATGTGGAACTCCACGATGCCTATATGAGTGTGAGAGAAGCCCTTCAGCACGCGGGAATCGAAGTGGGGGTGGATGTAAAAATTAAGTGGATACATTCCTCGAAACTAGAGAAAGGCACTCTCACAGAGCACCTTGAATCCGCGGATGGGATTCTGGTCCCCGGCGGTTTCGGAGAGCGAGGCACCGAAGGCAAGATCAAGGCCATCCGCTACGCCCGGGAAAACAAGATCCCCTACCTGGGACTATGCCTGGGGATGCAACTCATGGTCGTGGAATTCGCCCGGCAAATCTTGAGAGACGACCAGGTGAACTCCACCGAGTTCGAGCCCCAAACCCCCCACCCGGTGATCGACCTCATGCCCGATCAACGCGACATCACAGAGATGGGCGGCACAATGCGCCTAGGCCTATATCCCTGCCAACTTCAGCCGGGGACGAAAGCCGCACAGGCCTACGACAAAGATCTCGTCGAAGAGCGTCACCGCCACCGTTTTGAACTCAACAACGCCTACCGGGAGATTTTCGAGAAGGCCGGGATGCGCTTTTCTGGCCTTTCCCCGGACAACCGCTTAGTGGAAATAGCGGAATTGACCGATCATCCCTTTATGCTGGGAACGCAATTTCATCCCGAGTTCCTCTCCCGCCCGTACCGCCCGCATCCGCTTTTTGTGGCTTTTCTTAACGCGGTTCAAGGGGGAGTGAGGAGTAACGAGTAAAGAGTAATGAGTGATGGTTGGAGGTTGGAGGTTGGAGGTTGGATATTAAATATTGGATATTGGGTATTGGATATTGGGTATGGTGTAGCGAGCCAATCGCATTGGCGCCCAGATGGGGGACTGGTTTGACTTCTAAAAATTTATTGAGCAAAAATGGAGACAGATTATGAAGTCTAAAATTAAAAATATTATTGGCCGACAAGTTTTAGATTCTCGGGGAAACCCCACCGTTGAGGTGGATGTCCTCCTCGAAGATGGCAGCCTGGGGCGGGCCATTGTGCCCTCCGGGGCCTCCACCGGCATTCACGAGGCCTTAGAATTGCGAGACGGCGACAAAGACCGCTACGGCGGGAAAAG
>JAANWX010000063.1 GCA_018263575.1 Chloroflexota bacterium
GGAGATGGTTCATTTCAAGCTAGAAATTAGTGAACACTTTTCCTCACGGGTAGAAACCCAACCGTGTTGGGTAGATTTGGTAGACTGCGATTTGCCCAATTATGCCGCCAACGCGGTTGGCCACTTCGTGTACCCAAAGTGTATTCATGTTTCTGAACCATCCCGGGTTTTTTGTTACCATGGGGTAATTGTGATTATAAATGGCTATCCCAAATTCTCTATATCCGCTAGATCTTGCAATCTCCCTGAAGCCTTCTTGGCCTTTTTTAAATTCTTTAAATCAATAAATGAGATATTTACACCATCAACCTTTTCTTCAATTCTTGCCTCAAAACACTCTTCAAATTCAACCCCAGGTGCTCCCATTATCAAGTCTATACGATTGGGGGCATGACCTAGCTGAATAATGGTATCTTTTTCTAAAAAGTCTTCTTCTTTCAAACCAAGGGAAGCAAACCCAAAGTCTTTCAACGTCTTGATAACCCTTTTCGCGTTTTCGCTATTCACCCAAATCCATACATCAATATCTTTGGTGTATCGTGGATACCCATGAAAGGCTACCGCATAGCCCCCTATGATCAAGTAGCGCACCTCATTGGCGTTTAGTAATTGAAAGAACTCTTTCAAATCGGGGTGGAGAATCATATTTCCAGGCATGGTATTCCCTGCGGATTTGTTCTAGGGCCTCTAAACGGCGTTCATAAGACTGTGTTTGCCAATATGCAAAATCAGACTTTTGATCACTCAATTTTATTTTTTTATATGTTTTTTCAATCGTTCTCTGGTCGCTCATAGTCACTAACCTAACTCCTGCAGTTTTGAAAGCCTAGACTTCAGAAGTCTTGCCTACCCTTGTTTCCGTGCCAACAAACGCTCACGTATGCCACTTGGATCAAATCGAGTTTCGTTTTGCTCTCTGATTTTTAGGGCTTGCTTCTCGCGCTGCTGTAAATATGTATCTACTTCCGCTCTTTGGTTTAGATAATAACTGATGACGGAATAAATATCCGGTAAGGAGAGTGTGGGGTATTGTTGGGCAATTTCTTCAGCGGTCGCGCCTTCTAAAAATGCCCCAATGACTGTATCCAGTGTCACGCGAGTTCCTCTTACTCGAATAACACCATCACGGCTGCGTGTAAGAGGTAAAGGTTTAGTTTCAATTGCAAGTGCCATAATTTTATACCTCCTCTTCCTTTCCATCTTCTAACTCCAAAGCCTGCACAGCCTCATCGACCGTCACCCCTTCCCGATGTTTCCCTTTCTCTGGCGTTCCACAGAAGGGACACAGGCTCCAGGGGAGGTTCATGAGTTTGCCGCAATGGGAACAAACTTTTTTCAGCTTGGTGTGGCAATTGGGACACACCAACCATTTCTCGCCTACATGACGGGCGCAACCCGGGCAAACCGGACGCTCCTCGATGGACTGCAAGAGAGCCTCTTCCTCCAACATGTACTGGTATTCCTCTTCTAAGGTTTGGGATGGGCGCAAAATGAGGTAAATGACAATCCCCGGCAAGAAAAGCACACCCACGACCAAAACGGCCAGAATACGCGCCAAGAAGTCCTTAGATCGAGAACGTATGTCCCGATAAGTCCAGATAATGAGGCCCAGCCATAGGGCGGCCAAAAAGGCGCCTCCCCAAGCGGCCAGGATCAACATAAAATTACTTAATGAGGTGGGATCAAAATTCATAAGTTATCTCCATGGGAGGAATTATAGCATTATTTTGAAAAAATGGGGAGCGGGGGGAGGTGCGAATGGCGAAGTGCGAGTGAGGAGTTAGGGAGAGGGGAGCAAGGGTGCTAGGGTGCGATGGAGAGGAGAGCAAGGGAGCAAGGGAGTAAGGGAGTAAGGGAGTAAGGGTGCGAGGGAGAGGAGAGCAAGGGAGCAAGGGAGTAAGGGAGTAAGGGTGCTAGGGTGCAAGGGTGCTAGGGTGCAAGGGCGCGAGGGAGCAGGGAACAAGCGACCAGGGACTAGGGGACTAACGACTACCAGACTATTAAGACCACCAAGCCAAACGTTTTCTGTTTGGCCGACCACCAAGCCAAACGTTTTCTGTTTGGCCGACCACCAAGCCAAACGTTTTCTGTTTGGCCGACCACCAAGCCAAACGTTTTTTGTTTGGCCGACCACTTGCGACTCTATACATAATTCGGTATAAATAGAATAAGATCAGCTTTCCATCCAAGGAGATAATTATGGAGAATCAAGAAACAACGTACCGCATTACCGACTTGGCCCCCACGGAACGCCCACGGGAGCGATTGGCGCAGCATGGGGCACGACCGCTCCGCACCGCAGAGTTGTTGGCCATTCTGCTCCGCGTAGGCGTAAAAGGAGAGAACGCCATTCAGGTGGGACAACGTCTCCTGCACGACTTTCAGGGTTTGCGAGGGTTGCACCGGGCATCCTATGCGGAATTACAAGCCCAACACGGCATCGGTGACGCGAAATCTTGCCAGATCATGGCCGCTATCGAGCTGGGACGCCGTCTGGCGGTTCACGCTCCGGAGGATGTCCCCACCACCATCCACCAGCCGACCGACGCCGCCGACCTCGTTCAATACGAGATGAGCGCCCTGGAGCAGGAGCAATTGCGCGTCATCCTCCTCAACACGCGGAACCACGTCTTGCAGATCAAAACCGTGTACCAGGGGTCGCTTAATTCCTCGCACGTGCGTGTGGGGGAACTCTTCAAATCCGCCATTCGCCGTAACGCGGCGGCCATGATTGTCGTCCACAACCATCCCAGCGGTGACCCCACACCCAGCCCCGATGACGTAGCCCTCACCAAGGCTATCCGGGAGGCTGGAAAACTGCTTGATATTGAGGTCTTGGATCACTTGATCATTGGCCAGGGGCGTCATGTCTCGTTGAAAAAACGGGGGTTGGGGTTTGGGGATTAGATGTTGGAGGTTGGAGGTTGGTGTCCCGTCCTAAACGGTGCGGCGGACTCTGAATCTCGCAAACTCACCCGTCGCATCTTGCCACCTGGGGTGCACGCTGCGCACAGAGGAGCCGATGGGGCCACGTTCCAAAGCGGTGAGAAGTTTTTCCAGGGGAGAACGCTTCCCTTCGGCCACGACCTCAACCGTTCCCTGGCTGCGATTCCGCACCCATCCAGACAGGCCCAGCCCTCCGGCTGTGCGATTCACAAAATAGCGAAATCCTACCCCCTGGACATACCCCTTAATGGTGACGTGTAAACGTTGCATTTGGTCATCTGTCATAGTCATCTTCCTTGTGGCGATTGCTAAAGACCGCAAATCCCAACAGAGGAGTAAAAATAGCGCCAAAAATAACCAGCCACGGTAATAGGCCCACCCCGGCTTCCACAATTTGCGTAGAACCAGGCCCGGCCCCCAATACAGCCTCCTGCCACGCACGCTCGAATTGGCTCAAATCCTTCTCTAGGACAACCTCCACCCCACGCTCGCATCCCACGCCTGATTGATAAGCGGCAACCAATTCTCTGATCACTTCGGTTCCATGCTGCTCTATAAGATACCCGGTCAGCGATTCGGCCTCGGCATACGCCAAAAAAGAAGTGGCAGCATCACTTGGGAATCTCACACACAACTCCTCTATGGGAATTAGGCCTTGATCTTCATAAGCCTTCTCTAAATAAAGGGGATAATCCGGGTTTGGGGAAGCCTCCATTTGGGAAGCAATGCCTTCATTCAACCAGCGGGGGAGATTTTGGTATCCATCTCCCATGACCCGGTAGAGCAGAATATGTGCCATTTCATGGGGTATTTGGCGATTGATCTCCAAAGGGCGCGCAGAGCCGGGAGGCAGGGAAACAACAATCGAGCCAATGGCCGGGTCAACATGTCCGGCCACCCAGGTCTGACCCGTCATCATCAAAGTAGATTGCAACTCAGATGCGCTGGCATAGGCATAAATACTGATTGGTTGCGTGTCATCCTTGGCTTGTGGCAACAAAATCTCAAAATCAGCCTCCCCTCGCTGGGCTGCGTCCAGTATCTCCTGGGCAAAATCCACCTCGCTCTCGTACCAAGAAATCAGGAAACCTTCATCTTCCAATGTTTGCCAGGTATAACGATTATCTACATAGCGAAAAGAAAAATCTGGGCTGGTATACGTTTCTCCGCCTTCCAGCTCGACGCGGTAACGATACACGATCTCTGAAAAAGCTCGCAGGGGGCGACTTGCCAAGTTATATACATAAGTAAGGTTAGGGGGGGTGAAATCGACCGTGCCGACAAAAGAGGGCGAGCCAGGGGCTTCGAGGATCAACTTAATATCTTGAGGAGGAGCGTCTGAGATGAGCGCAGCTTGAAAGGTGATTTTCTTTCCAAATACATAGTTAGGGGGTTGGGGCGTTATCTCTACGCCTGACTCGGCCCGGACGCGGCGAACGTACCCCAGACTAATTAGGATAAGAAGGACAAGCAAGAGCGTCTTTTTGCGCATACTAAAGGCCCAAGTAAAACAATAGGGGGGTCAAAGTTAGGGGACTAAGCAGAGTGGAACTAAAAACTACCATGGTGACAAAATCAGGTTCTACGTCATATTCGGTGGCTAGAACGATAGAATTAATGGCACTAGGCATAGCAGATTCTACAACGCCCGCCTGGTGGGCGTGCGTTCCCAGCCCAAAGGCCGCACTAGCTACAAGCCCTACCGCCAATCCGCCCCCTAAACGCATGAAATCAGCGAACAAGAGGGGAGCTAGCTGCAAGTTTCCTTTCATTTGCTGAAGTTGTATCCCTAGTAAAACTAACATACCAGGGACTGCCGCATCAGACAAGGTAGACACTGATCGGTCCAAAGGGTCTGGTAATTGCCATTCCATGGTCATGAAGAGAAAGCCCAGGAGCATAGCATACACAACAGGGGTCTTCAACAATTCTCGAAAGGAGTCCTGCCAAGTGGCCGATCCTAGCGAAGCGACCATCACCCCCAAGGTATAGGTGAATATGGCCATGCTAATAAAGTAAATGGTCGCATAAGCCAGGGTTTGGTCTCCAAAGGCAAATTGATTCAAAGGTAAACCAAAGGCTCCAGAATTCATCAACGTAGAAGTCAAAATTACGGCAACTAACATTTTGCGCTTCTTAATGAACACTTTTCCCAGCAAATAAGTAGCACCACCAATGCCCAACATGGTCAATGCGGCGTATCCAAACATCTTAAAAATGTCGCCATTCTCTAGCTGAGTATGAGCAAGGAGATCAAAAACCAGACAAGGAGTAAAAAGGTAAAAGACTACCTTAGAAATTGCACCTGGTTCCACTTTCAACCATTTCGAAGCCGCGTATCCCGCGCCAGCCACCAGGAAAATGGGCAAGAGGTTATTGGTAAATAAAATTAATAGGTCTTTCATTGCTTAACTCTATATCTGTATCTTTTCATCAAATCGGGGAAGGGAGGAAAGGAGGAAGAAACTGGTTTCTTCTTTTATATTCCCTCTAAAAAGTTTAGATTCTGAAGCGACCGTTCAATCAAAGCTGCCTCATCATCGGTGAGAGGTTGGTCTAGCAACGCCTTCAAGGCTGGTTCGACCGCTTCTCCTCCAATCTGAGACGCGGACCAAATGGCCGCGCGGCGAACAACGGGGACGTCATCCAACATTTCTAATATAGCTGTGAGGGCGTCTTCCAAGTTTAGTTCGCCAGAAGCGCGAATGGCTTCAGCCCGCACCTGAGGGTTTTGGTGGTAAAGGTTAGAGAGTAGGATTTCGTCCCAGCAATGATCAAGTGAGCGTCCCATGGCGAATAAAGCGCTGGCCATCCATTGCTCATCCTCACGCTGGTAAGCCTCGGAAATCCTTTCATGGACTTCATCCAGAGGGGAGTAGCCCAAAGCTTCCAAAGCCGCACACTTCACCCGGCGAGGATCGTCCCCCACCACCACGTCCAGCAGACTTCTTTCAATGCGGCGTTGGGTTTCCTGATCTAGTTCATCTATCTCGCCTCGATAAATGTATTTGCCCAAGACGGCCGCCGCCACAGCTCGGACATCAGCACTGTCGTCTTCATCTAGTATTTCTAAAAAATCAGGCACCAAGTCGTCCGTGTCGAAAACTTCCAAGGCGCGCAAGGCGTGAAAACGGACTTGAGAATTTTTGTCGGACATCACAAAGCGAAAAACGGCCTCATACGAAAGCAAATAATTGGTTTCCGTGAGGTTCTCGAGGTCTTCTAACAACGTCTGGCGCCGACGCGTGGACAAATCAGGCCAAATCTCCCGCAGGGCCTGTACTTCTTCCGGCATTAAATCAGACAAAGCATACAGATAACGAGGCGCTAAGATATGGTCCTCATCCTGGATAGCTTCTAATAAGGCCGAGAAAGAAATTTGTTCCGGTTCTTGTAGAAATTCGTCTTTCATCATGGTAAGGAGACAGGGGCAACAATATCTAAAACGTTGATATAGATCAATGCACTTATCAGCAAGAAAAAGCCTATGGTATTAGATATATTTTGTACTTTCTGAGAGACACGGCGCCGAAAAATGATCTCTGGGAGAGCGAACAGGATCCGTCCACCGTCCAAAGCGGGAATGGGGAATAAGTTCAAAACACCTAAAGAGACCGTGATTGCCACGACAAAGGCCATGATATTGACCGACTGAGAAGCCTCTGGGATGAGTTCTTGCGACTCGGCGGCTTCATAGCCATCATACATCCCCTTAAAGCCTTGGGGACGGGTCACCCCTTCTGCACCTCTTATCCATTGAGACGGCAGGGTTAGAATGGCTACACTATGGCCATATGTGGCCACAGCGCCCATGGGGATGGCCTCGAACCAGGTGATGTCGCGCAGCGGACTAGTCATGACGATGCCAATTGCCCCCTCATTGGGAGGTGGGTTGGAGCGGGGGACAAGGGAGACTTCTTTAGCCTGGTCATCGCGTTGAAAAACAAGGGAAACTTCTTCGTCTAAATGGGCATAAATCTCATCACGAAGAACTGCACTATTTTCAATAGAGGTATCATTCACCGAAGTGATTTCATCGCCCGCTTCTAAGCCAGCCTTCTCGGCGGGGGAATTGGGGGCCACCTCCAGAACCTGAACGGTCGTCCAATCCGGAATTCCCGATTGCGCGAAGATCATGGCATAAATTATCACAGCGGCCAAAAGATTCATAAAAGGGCCAGCTAACAAAACGATTATTCTCTTGATGGGCTTGGCGGCCGCCAACCCACCTGGGACATCAGGATCATCTTCACCTTTGGGGCGCACAAAGCCCCCTAAGGGAAGCCAGTTCAGGGTGAATTTCGTCCCCCCGGCTTCGAAAAGCGTCAACGCATGGGGCGGGAAGCCGATCCCAAACTCTTCTACTTCAATCTTAAAAAGCCTGGCCGCTAGAAAATGGCCCAATTCGTGTAAAAGGATCAAACTGGCAATAACGCCTACAAATCCAAGGATGGTAATTAAGGAAGTCATCATATCAATACTCTTTTCTCTAGTTTTTAACGAATGTTTCTAAAGTTCTTTTCTACAGAAATTCATTATACCGCATGAACCAGGGACAGTGCCCCCCCGTTCAGGCGGGGTCTAATACCCAATCCCCCCTCACTCATGAGCCTCGTGAAGAACGCGAAGATGATCAATAGGAGGACCAAGGCTAAAGACAGTCAGCGTAAAGGACATGCTCTGCCCCGGAGAAAGATCAACTTTCATGACCCGCTTCCTATAGCCCACAATAGTATTTTCAGCGTCATAGGCAACTCCAACCATCCAAATTTCCTGGACAGGATCGCTTTCTTCCGGAAGGGACAGCGTCCCTGTTAGGGTGGCTTGTTGGCGGTCGGGGCCATAGACTATTTCCTGGTCTTCAACCAGCGCTTGTGTTTTCAATCCGGAAGCGGGAAGAGCGGTGCGCGTGGTCACCCTGGCCTGGTAAGGTTCCGGAATAGGTGGTGAGAAGTAAGCTACCAGAGGCTGGTCCTCCTCCGGGCGGAGAATACTAAGGGGGGGAAGAGCAATTTCGCTGGCGGCAATCTCGCCCGCCATGGTCGTAACGTTCACCACCGCCGAAACGTTTTCGAGCGGGACATCCAGGGGAGCAGCTTCCACGAAACACCACAACCCATCTGGGTTGGCCGACCAGCATAGGGGCTGTTGAAGGGAAAGCGGCATGGGGGTGATGTTTGGCAAATCGGTAGTAGCGTCTTCATCTCCAGGGGGGATGATAATTTCCTCGCCAATGACCAGAAAATTACTATTAATGTCAGGGTTAGCGGCCACGATCTTATCCACCGAGGAGTTATAGCGCAGGGCAATCCCGCTCAGCGTGTCTCCTTCTTGGATGACGTACGTAAAAGGCGTAGGCGTGGGAAGTTTCGGCTGCTGGGTGACATCCGGGATGGGGGCAGGAGTAGGGGTGGCCGTGGGAGAGGGGGAGACGTACAAGATCAGTTCCCCCACGGGGGTGAGAGTCGGGGTGGGCGCGGGGGGAGTGGCCCGTCCGCAGCCGCTTCCCCCCAGGATAAGGATAATGCTTACGAGGATGATTTTCCACGAAATTTTCTTCATGCCAGCATTATACCCTCTCTTGCCCATTATCTGGGGGTATGCTACACTTTGCATAGAAAGTAATCGGCAGGCCACAGACCTTGGAGAGTCTAAAATGGTTGATGGAAAAATGTTCGCGCAGGTACTTGAGGCTATCGAAGCTGGGGAACGGCATCGCGCAAAGGACTTGCTCACCCGCCTACTCCAATCCGATAAGCGTGACCCCAAGCCTTGGTTGTGGATGAGTTCCGTAGTGGATTCACGCAAAGAGCAAATTTATTGTTTAGAGACGGTTCTCCGCCTAGAACCAGAAAATGTGGCCGCCAAGCGGGCTCTGGTCATGTTGGGGGAAATGGAACCCGGTGAGGACCCAGTTCCGGTCCCGCCCGTGCGCCGGGAGTGGGAGGAAACGCTGAACGGGGTGACGCTCGAGGAAGAGGAAGAGCGTCCGCCGCTGGCACGGGGGAAGATTCTGAAATACGCCGGGGCCGGGATCGTCCTCCTGGGCCTGATCTTGGCCGTGATTTTCATCCCCTGGGGGAAGGGCCTCCGCACGCCCAAATTGACCATTACGCCCATTACCTGGACACCATCCCCCACATCCCCACCCATCACTCCTCCCCCAAAGCGTCCTCCACCTTTGCCTCACCGTAAGAAGAGTCCCTCGGCATCAACTTAGAACACACCTATACGCCCACGCCAATTTACGTGAACACACCCCATCCCCGGTATGAAGCCTACCAGACTGGCATGCGCGCTTTCAGGAGTGGGGACTATGAAAAAATGCTTACTTTCATGAATCAAGTTGCCGACCAAGAGGAAACAGCGGATGCTTTCTTCTACGTTGGAGAAGCTTATCGGCTCTTGGAGCAATATGAAGATGCCCTTAGAGAATATGAGCAAGCCTTGGAGATAAATGATGCATTTGCCCCAGCCTACTTGGGACGCGCGGTGGCAAAATTAGGGCTAGACCCTGATGCGGAAGTAGAAGAATATTTGACGCTGGCCATTGAGAGCGATCCCCTTTATGGTGAGGCTTACATAGCGCGGGCGGATTATTGGCTGCGGCAGCACAAACCAGATGCCGCCATGGAAGATGCCCAAGAAGCTGAGGATTTAAACCCTGAATCTCCCTATCCATACTTGTATCAGGCGCAAGCCCTCGTAGCCCTTGGAGAAATTGAAGATTCCCTTCCTCTGGCAGAAAAAGCCAACCACTTAGATCTTACCTTGGTTGATATCTACTTGTTATTGGGCCAAATTTATATGGCAACCGGTGATACCGAAAAAGCGCTCGAAAATTTAGAGATCTATAATAACGTCGCTTCGAAGGAGACTCTGGAATACCTGGTGGTCATGGGCCAAGCGCATTATTACGGAGAAGAATACGAAGAGGCAGTAAATGTCCTCACAGAAGCCCTCGAGGATACTTACTACGCCAGGGAACTGGCCCCTGAAGTTTTCCGAACTGGCATGGCCTTAGGCAAAACGTTTTTCGTAACTGAAGAGTATAGGAAGGCCAAGGTGCAGCTTGATGCCCAAGAAGATAGGGCTGAGACCGATAGTCAATTAGGAAAGGTCTATTATTGGCGCGCGGGCACGTTGGAAGCTTTGGAGGAGTTCTACCTGGCGAGCCAGGATTGGCAAGCTTTATTAGACCTTCCTGGTGAGGTGATTCCGGAAGATTGGCGTTCAGAGGCTGAAGACCATTTGGAATATTTGCTACCCACCGCTACCCCAACAGTCACACCTACCCCTAGTCCCACACAAGAGCAGACAATCACCCCTACGCAGACAATCACCCCTACAGTGACTGAGGATGCTGGGGAATAAGGAAAAATATGAGACCAAGCTCATCTTATCGTTGGGCGATAACAATAGGAGGCCTAGCAGCCCTGCTTGCTGGCGTTTTGCATTACCCTTTTTCTATGAACTACTTAGGAATAGGGCTAGCGACGGTTTTCTTCGTCGTTTTTCAGGTTAATTTCCCAATCAAATTACTTAGAACTGAAACAACCCTGGTTCACGTTTTTGGCCTGGGCGTGGGGATGTTATATAATTTCTCGTTCAGTTTGTGCGCCGTGGCAATGGGATTCTTGGGGGAACGATGATCCGCTGGAAAAGGAGCGAAACTCCTTTCAATCACCTTTTTGGTGACCAAGAGCAGTGGCTACAATTGGGCTTCCGGATGGGCGTTACTACTATCCCCTTGTTCATAGTGGGTATGCTAAAAGAGTGGGCTGGTGGGATGTCCAGCGGCCTGCTCCTGGCCCCTCAGACTCTGGGCAAGATGACAATCACGATTCTCGGATTTGGGATCATCCACAGTGGTTTATTGATTGCCGATAGTTTTTTTCAGAAATTGCCCAAAAACAAATTTTTCCAACGTGGTCTGGCAGTTCTAGGGTTGGTAAATTTTTTACCTTTACCTTTTATACTCATCGCTGTTCAGGCTTATCCAATTATAAAAATTGGTTCCTTCGCTGGCTTATCTGGAATTTTAGCTACGGCAGAGATTTTGATCTACGAAATAAGGGAAGTGCGTTCTCAAGCCAATAGGCAGCTTGAGGAACTATCTACCCTGAATCAAATTAGCCAAGCGTTACAATCAACATTGGCTCTGGATGACTTATTACCCATCATCCACCAACAGGTAACCGATTTTCTGGGAATCGATAATTTTTACGTGGCACTCTACGATGAAGAGAGAGATGAGCTTTGGTACCCCTTGGCGGTTAAACACGACCAACGTCAAAGTTGGCCCCGGCGTCCCATGGAAGATCGGCTAACAGATCGCGTGATTTTAGAGAAAAAGGCCATTTTGTTAACGCCAAAATACCAACAAGGTTCTGACTACATAGGCTTGCCTTCTAGCGCAGAAACACCGCATTCCTGGATGGGGGTACCTTTGATCACCTCAGAACGTGCCTTAGGATGTTTAGCCGTTATGGGGTTCGATCCAAAGGTGGAGTTCACAACCTCTGACCTCAACCTGCTAAAGACTCTTTCCGGACAGGTAAGCGTGGCCATCGAGAACGCTCTCTTGTATGCCAGCACCGACCAGGCCCTCACCCGCCGAGTCCAACAGCTTGGCATGCTAGAAAGGGTTGGTCGAGAACTTTCAGCCGAGCTTGACCTGGATCGTTTATTCGAACTCATTCTTCAGTCTGTATTGAAGCTCACAAATGCAAAAGTAGGGGGCGTGGCTTTATATAATAAAGAATCCAAGCAAATCAACATGAAGGTAACCCAAGGTTACGATAACCCACTACCAACAAACTCTAGCATTGGCATAACAGGACGCGTTGCACGCACCAAACAAGCCCAAAATGTGCCTGACGTGCAAGAAGATGAAGATTATTACGAACTTCATAATGGGGGTACGCGCTCCCAGTTAAGTGTTCCCATGCTTTATAATGAACGCCTGTTAGGAATCATCACCATAGAAAGCGACCAATTGGGGGCATTTTCTGAAAACGACCAAGCGTTCATCTCCCAACTAGCGGATCAGGCCGCGATTGCCGTCGTAAATGCAGAACTATTCTCCAGCGCCACCCAAGAACGAGATCGCCTGGATACCGTGCTGGACTCGGTCGGGGAAGCCATTCTGATGATCCAAAGCGATGGACGCGTCTTATTGGCAAATAAACTCATCCCAACCTTTACCGGCACCCAACTCAATGAGATTATCGGCGTGCACTTCAGCCAACTCCCAGCTTCGGCACAAAGGGTATTGGGGAACTCTGCTGAAGAAGTTACCCCTTTGGAAGAAATATTATCAGGAAAATATTATTCTTGGCCTATCACTGAAACCTATAAAGTCAAAGCCCCTCAGCATGAGCGGGTTATCAACCGGGGCGTATTGCCCGTAGGGGAAGGAGCAGAAGGGATGCGGGGCATTGTGATTGTCTTGAGAGACATCACAGAAGAAATCCGCATCCGCCAAGAACGAGAATTGATCAATGAAACCCTGGTCCATAACCTCCGCTCCCCAACCAGTGCTGTCCTGGGGGCATTGGACCTGATCGAAGATATCCTTCCCGAAGGCGAAGACAAAGCCATCCTAACGCAATCTGTGAGAGTGGCCCAGCGCGGCACACAGCGGGTCTTGAGGTTGATCAATACCTTGCTGGACATCTCTCGCCTGGAAGCAGGCAGGATGGAGTTAATTTTAGACCATATCAATGCCGCAGAAATCGTAGATGATCTCCTTATTGAATTTATTCCCCTAGCAAACCGGGCCGGGATCATTTTAGAAAACAAGCTCCCAGATGATCTGCCTCCCCTATGGGCAGATGCAGATAAATTAAAACGCATCATCGCCAACCTGGTTGATAACGCCATAAAATTCACACCAGAAGGCGGCCAAGTAGTCATCTCGGCTTCTCAACACGGGGAGGAAGAACTACTTTTCCAGGTGCGCGATACCGGGCCTGGGATCCCTGCTGACTACCAACAGGAAATTTTCAGTCGCTTCGTTCAAGTTCCGGGCCTCAGTGGCCGGCGAAGAGGCTCAGGGCTGGGCCTGACATTTTGCCACCTGGCGGTGGAAGCGCATGGGGGAAAGATATGGGTTGATGAAAACCCCGAAGGCGGCAGCCTTTTCAACTTTACACTACCACAGGAAGGCCCGCCAGCAGATGATGATCTGATCATGAGGCGTTCAGGGTAAGAAATTTATTAAATCCATTCAACCTTCCCTTGCTAACAGTTCTCATCAGGGATATAATCCTGTGTGGTTTAGAAGATGATACTGTTCTAACAAGGTCTTAGGTTCAATTATGCCAACTTATGCCTATCGCTGCGAGAATTGCGGTGTACAATTTGATAGACGACAGAAGTTTAGCGATGAGCCTTTAAAGGTTTGTCCGGAATGTGAAACCGAGACATTGCGGAAGGTCTATCAACCAGTGGGCATCCTTTTCAAAGGTTCCGGATTTTATTCCACCGATAACCGTTCCCCATCTGGCGGAAACGGTTCCCGCAAGTCGGATACCGAAAGCGCCGAAACAGAGGCCGAAAAAGCTCCCGCTTCTGAAGCAAGCAGCACAGACAACGACGAATGAGCTGGCCAGAACTTGTTGGTAAAGCAAAAAACTCCCCGTTTGGGGAGTTTTTGTTTTTAACGGAAAGAGACAACCAGTTTCAGGCCTGACCCTCGCCTCTCTCTCCAGCGAGGATGCGCACGTTTGCCTCACGCGGGAAGGGAGTCTCCCGGCGCTCGAAGCTAAAACCGGAAGCCCCAGGATGCCCCCCTCCCCCAAATTTACGGGCGATCTTCGAGACATCCACCTCGTCTGCATAAAGGCTGACAAAGGTTTTTAGCTGACCGTTCTGGAGATTATCCACGTAACAATAGGCGAGTGTGTATCCCTCTTCACGGATTCGGGCCCCCAGGTCACCGTTTCCACGGCGGTTAATGGTCAAAGTGCGGTGGCCTTCAAAAACAACGGGAAAGCCATAATGGTTCACTTCCCCGCGAATGCGCCTCAAACGCGCCTCAAGTAAAACTTCCCCGTGGTCGATAATTTTCTGAACTGCTTTGCGGTCTCCCGCCAGAAGCGGCTTCCATAGTTTGTCATTATCCGGTTGGCTGTACTCTTGAAAGAGGCCCTCGTTGAAGGCACCCGTATCTCTTTCCTCCCACCGCCAAATATCCCGATCTCCAATCAAAATGACGGCCTTGGGAACTTCCTCTTGGGGATAAAAATAGCGCCAGGTAAGAACGCAGGCGGCTTGGGAGGTGTCGCGGTACCCGTCCCAGGCCATGGAAATTGAGCCTAGTTTTTCCAAGGCTGATTGGTGGTGATCGATCCAGATCAACTCTTTCGTTTTGGCTATACGGGACATGTCTTCTGCCGAAAGTGAAAAATCGACGATGATCACCCGCTCGACGGATTCGATCTTATCCCAGGGGACAGAGTTCCCATAATTGATTTCATGGAGGAGAACACTCTTCCCTAGAGCGCGGCGAACGATGGCGGCCGAAGCGCGCCCATCAGCGTCGTTATGATAAAGACAAAGCGTAGGTATATTTGGCATTAGATGACGATCATGGGAATAGGCATGAAGACCAAAACAAATATCACCAGGCCCAAACGAGCCAAGAATTTGCGCTGGGGATCTAATTCTGTAATTTCGTCCAGGGGTTGGGCATGGAAGCGTCCAAAGATCAAAATCAGGACAGCCCACAACCACCAACCGCTCCAAACCAATCCTAAGAGAACAAGGACGCCAAGGATAAAGGGGCGAAGTTTTTTAGCCCTTTCTCCCAGGAGAACGTAAACCAAATGTCCCCCATCCAGTTGACCGGCCGGGATGAGGTTTAGGCCGGTAACGAAAAGTCCAGCCCAACCCGCCCAGGCCACGGGGTGAATGACCACATCCGTCCCGCCAGCGGGAAGAGGTCCCCCGGTGAAGAAGTAGCGTACCCAATAAAGAAAAGGAGATAGATTACCATAACTACCAGGGTGCGGGAGCCATTCCCCGTGTACGAGATATTTGAGTGCTAAATAGAGAAGCGAGTTCCCTTCGAAACCGAACCCAGCCGGGAGGGGATCAGGTAATATTTCCACCGGAGAGAGCCACAGCCCAAGGATGGTGACGGGAATGGCGACAATCAGTCCCGCCAGCGGCCCGGTGAGGCCAATGTCTAACAAGGCGCGCTTGTTCTTGGGGGATTCTTGTAAGTTGATGAATGCGCCCATGGTCCCCAAGGGGTTAAGGGGAAAGGGGATGAAATACGGTAAAGTGACCGCTGTGCCATGGCGACGGGCAGCGAGATAGTGACCAAACTCGTGCGCCAGAAGGATACCCAGCATACAGGCCGCAAAAGCAAAAGCCTGACCTATTTCTTCCGGCTGAAGGGCAGCCCACATGGCCCCCAACCCCCCACTCACGGGACCGGAGTAACTGGCAAGAAGTCCCGCGAAGAAAACGCTGATGATTGTCACGGCAAAGAGGAGGATGTTTACCCAAACTTTCTTCGGTTCAGGTTCTAAGACTCCCTTTTTGAGGATAACCAGGTGATTTCCATCCCCCTTGCGGAACAAAGGAGTGACCTGATACGAGAGAAGGGCTTTCTCCAATTGATCGTAGGCTTCATGGGATGGCTTGACAAGTTCTCCCTGATAGAGAACTAGATACTCATCGTTTGTGCGCCCCCAGGTGGTCGTTTCAATGCGCAGCACGCGGGAAACGAGGCTGGTGAGGAGTTCGGGGTTGGAGGTCATTAGTCTTGTAGTCGTTAGTCTTGTAGTCGGTAGTCTTGTAGTCGGTAGTCTTGTAGTCGTTAGTCTTGCAGTCGGTAGTCTTGTAGTCGGTAGTCTTGCAGTCGGTAGTCTTGTAGTCGGTAGTCTTGTAGTCGGTAGTCTTGCAGTCGGTAGTCTGTCCAATATCCAATATCTAATATCTAATATCTAATATCCACGTTAAAACAAAAAAGGCGGGAGTG
>JAANWX010000064.1 GCA_018263575.1 Chloroflexota bacterium
TCCTTCAGGGCCGCAAAGCGTTCAATGCTCTCCCGTCGCCAGGGATGAAATTGTGCCAAGGGCCATTTTGCCGCTAAACGTGCAGCAAACTGGACCCTGCTCATTCCGCGCCAGATGGGGGGAGGGGTGATTTTCCGTAACCGTTCTTTATACATAGTCATAAATTATTTTGAACTTAAAATTCAGTTCACTCAAAAGTTGATAATTAATAACTCCTCAATCAATGACAACCTTGTGAGGAGGTCGAAGTTCCAACCGAGAAAGATCGATGAGGGAGTTTGTTTTTAGGAGAAAATCTAATCCGATTATCCCATCAATTTCCAAGCCATATTGCATCATGCCTAGTTGGATACAAAAGTTATGGGAATAGAGTTCACCTACGAACAAAGAGTCAATCTGTTTGGAAACCACAAACTCCGTTCCGCCAACTCCAAACATACGTTCAATAGCATCATCTTTTTCAGGTTTCAAGCCTATTTCGACTACTTTGTCCACGGAGAATATTGTTGCGGCTGAGCCTGTATCCAAAAGCACATTCTGTAGTTTCATTTCTAACTCATGGTATCTTATTAGGGCTGAAACAAATGGCAATCCATCATGTAAATCGATTTTCATTGGTTTCGTGCTCGCTTTCCCCGAATACCCAGCCAAAATCTTTCATGAATATCGGGATCTTCCCGGTCAGTATGTAGAACATAGTATTCATTCCATGGGTTTTCCTGGTGAAGCTTTCCGTATTTCTTCATCGCAGAGATAGAATCAGGAAAAGCGTCGATGATGCCGAATTCTTCTACAATCCGTTTACCGCTCTTGGAATGGGCCTCAGTGGCTTCCAGCAACAACCATTGTTCCGGAAACATTTCTCTAATCTCTTTCCATTTCATAGTGCACCTCTCATTCTGTGCTCAAACGTGCTGTGGCGCCGCCATCGACGATCATGGGTTGGCCGGTCATGAAAGAGGATTGGGTTTCATCAGCCAAAAAGTAGATGGCTTGGGCGATCTCGTGTGGTTTGCCAATCTTACCACTCACAGTTTTGCGGGCCAAGTTTTCCAGACGCTGCATGACTGTCCCATCCCCAGCATGGTCGCGGTTCATCCCCGCCCGCAGCATGGGCGTGTCCACCGCGCCGGGCAAGATAGCGTTGACGCGAATGTCATCAGGGGCAAACTCGATGGCCATGGCCCGCGTCAGGGCTAGCAATCCTCCCTTGCTGGCGGCGTAAGCGGCTATGTTCTTGGAGGTTGCCACGGCATGCACGGAGGAAACGTTGACAATCGCCCCTCCGCTCCCAGTCTTCAAGAGCGGGTGGGCTAATTTCGCGCTCACGAACACTGCCCGTAGGTTAGCGTCCATCACCCTGTCCCATTCTTCTACGGAAGTTTCCAAAATAGGCTTGGTGATTTGTACAGCGGCATTATTAACCAAAGCTTCCAAATGATTGGTTATGCCAGCCACCTTTTTAAAAATGTCGCTCCAGTCCTTTTCACAAGAAATATCAGCCTGGATGAAAGTCCCAATTTGGGGAAATTCTTCCCCAAACGGGTCACGGTCAATGCCGATTACGCCCCATCCTTTTTCAGCGAAGTGATGGGCTGTGGCGCGGCCAATTCCGCCAGCCACACCGGTGATCAGGACGTATTTGGGATCATTTTTTTCTTTCATAGGTTGCCAGGTCCTTTGGCTCTGGAAGTCCCCGGCACTTTAAGTACAGAAGTGCCGGGGACTTCCACTTATTTATGAGTTATCAAGTCCTCAGCGGGAATTCCCAATCCTCGGAGCAGATTTCGAATCGTGTTCCAGTGCACCCGTTCCCAGGCGTTTGGACTGGAGTTGGCGTTATGGGGCGCTAGGAGGACATTGTCAAAACCCTTGAGGGGACTATCTTCCGGTAGTGGTTCCACTTCGAAGACGTCCAGGGCCGCCCCTGCAATTTGCTTATTTTCCAAGGCTGCTATCAAGGCTTTCTCATCCACAACCGGCCCGCGAGCGGTGTTGATCAAAACAACTCCAGGTTTCATTAACTTCATAGTTTCATTGTTTATCAAGTGGTGGCTGGTGGGGTTGAGGTCACAGTTGACGCTCACAAAATCAGCGCGGGGGAGCAAATCCTCCAGCAAGGTCATCTCCAGGCGATTTTCGGCCACAAAGTCAGGTTCGATTTCACGGATGTCGTTCCCGAGCAGTTCCATCCCAAAGGCTTTGGCACGGCGGATCACGGCTTTTCCGACATTGCCCACCCCGATCACGCCCAGGGTGCACTCGCTAAGGGAGCGTCCGGGAATTTTCTCCCAAGCTCCATCCTTCATGGCCCGGTCCATCCAGAGTTGGCGGCGGGCAAAGGCCAGGATGTAGCCCAAAACGGAGTCCGCGACGGGCAAGGTGAAGGCGTTGGGGGTGTTGCCGACCATCACACCTAGGCGCTGGCAGGCTTCCTGGTCAATAGAATCAATCCCTGTCCCCCACTTGGAGATCACTTTCAAACGTGGAGTGCAGGCTTCTAGGACACGGGCGGTGTAGCCGTCATCTCCACAAATTGCCCCATCAAATTGACCGGCGTACTCCAAAATTTCATCTTCGTCCATGCGTTCCTCTACGTCTGGGATGATGACTTCCAGGCCATAACTTTCCAGGATGGGGAGGAAGCGCTCGGCGAAGGGGATCATGTAGGGGGCGGTAAGGAGGATTGTGGGCATGGTTTTAAGTGTGCATGTATGCAAGTGTGCAAGTGGCAAGTGGCAAAATACACTGAGCCGGTCTTTAGCCGGCTTTGCTTATTAGCCCGCAGTTTACTCGCGGGTAAGGGGCGAGGTAGACATAAAGGTAAACACGGTATGCAAAATAAACGCGGTAGAAATAATTCCCTGCTCCCTGATTTACTGATTCCCTGCTCCCTGATTTACTGTTCCCTGGCTGTCATCAAAAAATCCACGATCTCAAAATCCAGCTCCTCATCAATGTCCGAAGCCTCGGCGGCGTCGATTTCGAACATGAGAGGGCGTTCTCCTAGGCGATTGCGTCGGGCGAGGAGGGTGTCTTGGGTGAAGAGGTACAGGCAGGAGTTCTCTTCGTAGACGGGGGGTAGATCCTGCGTTTGCAGCAGAACTTCAGGGTTGTGGTTAATGGCCCGGCCAAGCTGATCCCATAAGCGGGTTTGGAGGCGCGTGACTGAGAAAAGGGAATCGTAGGCGGGATAAGCGCCCAAAAACTTGTTGATGGCCTTGGAGATAGTTTCGGCCTTCAGGAGGGGGTTTGTACTATGCGTTTGAAGGTAGAAATCAGCTTTTACTAGGGAGGTGTCGTAGGCCAGAATCTCGTTCATGGGCACCTCGTCGGCACATAAACGCTCCGGGCGGGGAAGGACGTGCACGGTGGGGAAATTTTCCTCCAGGCCCTGTTGTACTGTGGGACTATCCGTATCAACGACAATCTTTGTGATGGCTGGAACTGATTCTAAAGTCTCGATGATGTGATGGAAAAGCGGTTTCCCGGCCAAGGGGCGGTAATTTTTCCCCGGGACGCGCTGGGAGTGGTGGCGCATGGGGACAAGGGCGACAATTTTAGTCATTGGTCAACTCCAGGCATTGTCGCAGTACTTGACGCATATCTTCACAAACTGTAAGAGTCTGACGGGCAAGCTCCTTGTCGGCTTTTTCACCGGGGTAACGATATTCAACTGCGCTGGCACTTAAGATCCTCAACTGGGAACGATGGGTTTCTATAGCTGGTTCCAGTGGTATTAACAAATCTGCTAAAACTACCAAATCATGTGTTTTGCCAAAGGCAACATTATTTTCTTGCAAACAAGCCTTTAGATATTTTTCCACACATTGTTGAGCGTGAAAACACACAGCATCATAATTAGGGTAGTCTTGAACTTGAAACTCTCGCTGAGCTGTATGGTAATCGCCTTCAGCTTTTTCAATCCATTCAAGAGTGAGAGGTTTCATAAAGCACCTTCCCTTTTTCAAGTATGTCTCTCAAGAAGAAATCACCCATCTCCACCCGTTGGCGGACTTGCTCCGGTGTTCTGACCAATAAGTCAATTGGGAAATGAGGATCGGTTTGACGTAGGATTTCTGCCGCTTTGTGAACATTTCTACCTTCAAACGATAACATAACCAATAAGTCCACGTCTGAAGTAGAGTGAGGAGAACCATGAGCATAAGACCCAAAGAGGATAATTTTGTCTGGGTGGAAAAACTCTACAATTTGGTCTGACAAAGCTAAAATGTCTTTTTGCTCTATCATTCTTCTTCCTCGTTTAGTGTTTGATACTTGATACGAGCCACATCCCTGCTTTGGGGTGCATCGGTTCGCAGGTTGCGGGGATAGTAAAAGGTCTGCCGTAAACGGGCCGTGATTGGCCCAGCGTGTTGGTAGCCTTTGTATGTTCCCCAGAACTGCATCAGGCGAAACCAAAAAATGCTCCCAAAACTGGCGGCAATTTTCTTTTCAAGAAGTGCGTGCCAGAGATCGCTAAAGATGTTGAACACGGAGAGGCGCAAGAAATCCCATAAACTAAATTCCTCGTCAGGGAAAATGCGTTTGAAGGCCATGGCCTCTCGGCGGTAACGATTATACACTCCCCGAGGCGTTTCGTCATGGACATGGACAATTTCAGCCTTAGCGGCATAGGATATCTTGTGGCCGTTATCCATGGCCCATTTGGCCCACGCCAGGTCTTCTAGTCCAGTAAGGGTCTCATCGTAGGGATGTTGCTCCCAAAGAGAACGCCGCACAGCGGCATTGGCATTATTACAAAAAGGATGAAGTTGGTGAGATTGAGAACCTTCTGGGAACCAGCGGGCAAATATTTGGCGCTCCGAGAATTTCGAAGAGCCGTTTCCGCGTTGTTTGCCGTAAACTAAAGCCACCTTGGGGTCAACGAATGGGGCTAAGAGCTGTTCTAGCCAGTCGGGGTAGACAGGATAGACATGGGCGCTGGCGATGACGATCAAGTCCGCGCTCGAGGCCTGGATTCCCCGGTTGAGGGCATAGCCGAAGGTGAATTCTTCCGGTTGGATGGAGACAATTTTGACCGGGAATTGCCCAGCTATCTGCCTTGTACCGTCCGTGGAGCCGGAGTCGACGAGAATGGTTTCCAAGTTTTGCACGGTTTGTTGGGTGATGCCCGTTAATAACCGCCCAATGTGCTCTTCTTCGTTGTAAGCGCGAATGACGATTGAACAGATGAGTTTGCTCATTATTTTACCTTTAGTCTTTGCCCTCGACTTTTGAGAATACATCCGGAATGGTTCACAATTAGCTTTTAGATACTGGGTAGCGAGCCAACCGTGTTGGCGGTAATGACAGGCGTGCCCAATACGATTGGGCGTCTACCCGTGGGAAAAAGTCTAAGGTGGGTAAGAAACCCGCCCTACGTTGCCAGGCTGTCATCGGATATTACAAATTCTTCCGCATTAACGATGCCATCTACAACCGCGCGAATACCAACCGAGCGCTCTGACAACAATGCTTGCCAAGAAAAACGCTTTAACTGCACATACCCTGGTGAGGGATGCTCTTTAAGATAACGGTCAAAGGGCAGGGATACTTTGTACAATTGGTAATAGAGAAAACGCCGGGCGTTGCGGGCGAATTCTTCGGGAATCTCGATATGCTCGGCCGCCAAGAAGTCTTCCGCGCAGCGAGCGTACTCAGACAGAGAGGTGGGGAAAAACACGGTAGGATATTGCGTGTAGCGTGCTTTGCCCCCGCACAAGACGGGGATACCCAAAAAAGTGGCTTCCAGGCCAATGGAGGAATTATAAACCATGACGAACTTCGAGCGCTGGATGAGTTCATAAGAACTCAGGGGTTCATCGGGACCCACGAAGACTACGTTGGGCACTTTCTCAAGTCCGCTTTCAGCTATCCAAGCGGCCACACTCTCTTGACTCTCTTTGCCCTCTCTCATCTCATCGGGATGGGCGCGGATGACGAAGAGGGTTTCCGGGTGGGCGGCAGCGAGCTCCACGATTGTCTCAAGCCAGGCGAACATGTGGGGGAAAACGGTGTTAGCGTGAATCTGGCTGGTATCGAAGATGACGTTGGTGAAAACGGGGACAATTTGCTCGAATTGCTCTGCGTGCGCTAAAAACGATTCCTCTAGGCCGCGCATTTCGGGCCAAAAGCGGATGCCGGCCATGGTAAATTCACCTTGAAAACGCTGGCTCAGGTATTTGTCAAGTCGCGCGTTTTGGGCCTCAGTTAGCCCGAACTCGGGTGGAAGGTGGATGGGGTAAGCCGTGGCGTGTCCCTTGGTGAAAAAGGCCGAAAAGGGTTGAAACCCGACCTCGTGGGTGATGACCGGGATGTCCCGTTGCCGGGCGACCCAGCGGACGGTGGCCTCCGGGTATTGGAGTCCATTGAAGACGACGACCGCACGCGGGGTGTGCCGGGTTAGGAAAATGCTGAACTCTTGGGCCACGTTGTGGGCGGAGAGGATGAACTCGCGGAAAAGGTAACAGGTGGTCTCATTATCCGCCAGGTGATGGCGGCGCAAAATCCAGCGCAGGCCGGGGAGGACCAATTTCCCCAGCGGACGTTCCTGGTAGGTGACCGATTTCATCTCCTCCACGCTCAAACCCTGGAGTTTTGCTCGAAGTTTGGGATCAGCCTGATAGGTGAACCATTCGGTGGGGGCGGAGGCGGTGAAGCGGCGCGAGTCGGCCACACATCCCCGGCAGGGTGGGGGAGCGGTGGGGTCGCCCAATCCCGCACCCAAGACGCAGTGGCTCATCCCCGACCGGCAGGCGAAGTGGACGACGGGGACACCGGCCAATTGCACGCCCCACGCAGCCAGCATCGAGAAGGCGGCGTTGAGGTTTAATCCCCGCAGGCGGGCCGAGGCGTTGAAGAAAATGACCGGCTGTTTCTCAGGGGAAGGTTGGGAATGAGCCGCGACTTGACGGTTGAGTCTGAGAAGACGCCAATGGAGGCGCAAACGTAATAGGCCGCGTTGAATGCGATTTAAGAATTGGATCATAATTTGATTAAAACGTAAAAAGTGAAACGTAAAACGTGAGAGTTGAATTCACGCATTACGTTTCACTCGTTACTCCTTATTCTGGAGTTAGATCAACCATTGTAGGATGCTTTCTAATTTCTCTTTACGACTAAGAAGCCCGTCCCATTCCAAATAATCATTCTCTACCTCATAAGAAAATTGATTGGGGATGTTCTCTTTTTCGCCCTGTTCCTGGAACTTTTCAAAGGACATACCATATTGTTGTTCATAATCAAGTATTTCAGCGTTGATTTTCTCCAGGCGATGTTCTACAGCGTCATTTAAGGTCATGAGCAAAGCAACTTCAAAGCGTGGTTCACCGGTTAGTTCGGTCAAAGCTTTTAGGGCTACTTTTGGGACTGGTGTCGTAGTAATCATAGGTTATCTCCTTCAGTATGTTCGAAAAAGGTTTCGAGGTTTTTAGGCCAGACGTTTAACCCAGACTTTTTGCCAGCCTGCCATAGAGCCAAGTCAAACGTTCCAAAGGTGATATTGTCACCAATTGCCCCTTGCCAAATGTGTGCGGCTGACAGGTGCATGGCGTCATAGCTTCGCAGACCGTAAGCCCAAATGAGCTGAATCGCTCGTTCTCGCAGCGTACCTGAGACCTCAAGTTGATAGATAGAAGGCCATTGGGTTTTGAATGTTTGCCACGCTATTTGTGCATTTTGGGGGGAGAGTACTTTCATGCGAGCAGCCTTGGCGAACGCGGCAGCCATCTCTACCTTTGTCAGATCAATTGTGCCGGTCAGATCTGCTTGATTGACCTGTTGCTTGACCTGCGCGGATCCAGTTTCCCGTACATACAATTTAACGAGTGCGCTTGTGTCAAGATAGAGTATCAATTTCCCGCTCCTCCACGACAATGTCGGATAGTAATTTATCAGAACGGTTGACCACTTGCGGTTCTTTGGGAGCTAACTTTGTTCCGTTCCACCGAGCTAAACCAGCGTCTACTAGCGCCTGGCTGCGATCTTCCAGTGAAGACCGCTTGGGAACAATGCGCCCAATTGGCTTGCCGTATTCGGTGATCACCAACGTCTCACCCGCTTTGACATGGCGCAAATATTTGCTCAAATGCGTTTTTAATTCTCGAATGCCTACTTGAGGTTCATGCATAACTCAACTCCTCAGCCATGGGACTACTATCAAGGTTGTGACTACATTATACCAGGTATGGTCAGAATTAGAAGTTGGAATAATGTAACTCGGAGTAATGAGTAAGGAGTGATGAGTAAGGAATGGGATCTCATTTACGTTTTACTCGTCACTTTTTACTCGTCACTCCTCACTTTTCCGCCGCCTGAAAATAGGCTTTCGAAAGCCGGTTGATGGCAATAATAAAGCCCTCTCCGCCGCGTTGGTGGCCGCGCCAAATTTCGGGGATCATAGTGCCATGATAAGTTTTTGCGACCTCGAAGAAACGAACCCAGTCAATAGAACCTTCGCCTACTTGTATTCCCTCACCATCTAAGCCGGAAGCGTCCGCGAGGTGCAAGTGCGAAGTATAAGGCAAAATCACTTCAACCTGCTCGTAGAAATCTACTTGTGCCCAATTACAATAGAGCTTATGATGCGAGGAGTCGTAGCAGATGGTCAAGTCCATGGATTTCAGGAAATCGCGAATTTCGTAGGCATCCATGAAAGCGTTGGTCAGCCATTGGCCGCCAAAATACCAGGGATGGGGCGGGAGGTTCTCGGGGAGGAGTTCGATGCCCTCGAAATCTAGTTCTTCGATGGAGCGGCGCAAATTATCGTATAGACGCTTTCGGTCTTGGATGGGATCATCGAGACTGGCGGCCCCGGGGTGGAAGATCATCTTTGGTTTTCCCTTGAAGTGGGGGGCCATATCGCGGGTGACGTAGACAGCCTTTTGCACCAATTCCAAGGAGGCTTTGCGGTGGGTTTCGTCAAAGGAGCATAGGTCTACCAGATGGTTGCCCCAAAACTCTGGGGCGTGTACCACCAGGGGGATGTCGAAATCGCCCCCGGGATAGGGGTCGTCAAGGTCTTTGTCGGTGAAGTGAAATTCCAACATGCGCGGGTTGAGACGCATAGTTTCGTTGTAATCATCAAAACGCACCACCAAACCCCACGCCATGGGCAAAGTATGCTCAACGTCCAGGGTGATGCGCTGGCCCAGGTCTTGTTCCAAAAAAGGTTCATCTTGTTTGAGGGGGCGTTTCATCACTCGCCCAACCAGGTCTGTATATCGCTGGGGGGAGAGGCCCTGTCCCGGGCCTTTGACCACAATCATCTCGCGGGTCAGTTTTTCGCCGGATTCAATATCCCGCGTGGCGACCAGGCTTTTCGCCAAGACTTCGCGGTTGAGGATTTCGCCCATGGTGAAGTATTTTTCTTTCCCTGTGCCCATGGCTTCAGCAACCTGGCGGATATCGCGGACCATTTTCCGGAACCCGTGCGGTTCCAGGCTGGCGGCGTGGTCGGGGCCGTCCATGGTGCGGTCGAGGGTGATGTGACGCTCCACGATGCAGGCTCCCAGGGCGGATGCCACCGTGGAGACGGCAATCCCCCGCTCGTGACCGGAGTAACCGACCGGGACGCCATATTCGCGCAGGCGATCCATGAAGCGCAGGTTGATGTCCGGGAAAGAGGCCGGGTACGCGCTGTTGCAGTGCAGGAGGGCAAAATCCGCCCCGCGTTCTTTTAGGAAATCGACGGTCGTGTCCACCTCCTCCATGCGGGACATGCCAGTAGAGACGATGAGCGGTTTTCCTTTGTCGACCAGATAATCGATCAGGGGGAGGTTGATCATATCCGCCGAGGCGACCTTAAAGGCCGGGACGCCCAACTTCTCCACAAAGTCAACGCTCTCACGGTCAAAGGCGGAGCTCATAAAGGTGATGCCTTTTTCTTCGCAGTAATCAACGAGTCGGTAAAAGTCACTTTCGGAGAGTTCTACTTGTTGTAAAATGGGCAAAAGGTAGTTGAGGTTTTTCTCTCCGACGTTGGCGTTATCCAGGTATTTTTGGGGGTAAAGGTCTTCGAGGGTGCGTTTTTGGAATTTAACCGCGTCAGCGCCCGCGTCAACGGCGGCGTCAATGAGGTCAAAGGCATATTGTAAAATACCGTTGTGATTCACGCCAATTTCGGCAATGATAAAAGTGGGGTGGCCGTCTCCTATGAGGCGGTCTCCGATTTTCATTTCAGGCATGGTTTTTCTCCGGGGGAGTGTGTGTGGTGCGAGTGTTCGAGTTGCGAGTGCGAGAGTTGCGAGTGTGCAAGTGGCAAGTGGCAAGTGGCAAGGGTGCAAGTGCAAGTAGTAAGTATTTACATGAACGTCGCAGTATCTTGACAATGGTGGATTTCAATATTTTGGGTAGCGAGCCAACCGTGTTGGCGGCTAAGGCATTAGCTAGATTCTATCTGAAAGCCCAAATCCTCTAGGGTTATTTTCTTATTTTCTAACAATCTCTCAGCGTTTGTCCAGTCGCTGGGGGAGTCAATGTCTACCCAGTCGCCGGCGTCAATGATGAGGGGGAGAATGCGGGCGCCGGTCATGGAGTTTTTCTCCAATATGGTGTCTGTCCAGGCGGCGTCCACGTAGCCCGTTTGCCAGTAGACGTCCGGGAGGGCTTGGCGGGGCATGTTGTAGGGTTCGTCGTACTCGGTTTGCATGAGTGGTTCCATGAGGCCGTCGGGGGCGATGCGCCACATCTTATACGGATTTTGGAACGGGGTACAGACTGTACGCACGGCATCAGCTTCGGGGTGTTTTTGGAGGCGCAAGACAGCCTGGTCAATGTGCCAAACCCGCCGAAAGGGGGAGGTGGGGCGGAGCTGGACGACAATGTCGGGGTGGTAACCTTCTTCTGCGGACAGCCACTTTAGGGCATGTTGGAAGACGGGCAGGTCGGGCGTGGCGTCTTGGGCGTGGGCGTCGGGGCGCGTGAAGGGGGTTTCCGCCCCGTAGGAGCGGGCGATCTCGGCAATCTCCTCGTCGTCGGTGGAGACGATCACACGGGTGATGGTTTCGGCGGCCTGAGCGGCGGCGATGCTGTAAGCAATCAAGGGGTGGCCGCCCAGGGGGAGGATGTTCTTGCGGGGAATGCTCTTCGAGCCGCCTCGGGCGGGGATGAGGGCGAGGGTTTGGGTTGGTTTCATAGCTTTAATAGAACGCGGATGACGCGGATAGAATAGATTAATGCGGATTTATTATTCTTCGGCCAGGTGTTTTCGGACGAATTCTAGAACTTGTTTCAAATTGTGTTCAGGAAATTGTCCCAAATAGCTCTCCACAACTGTTCCCTCTGTTCCTTTGTGAAAATGATCCAGATATGTTTTTGTATTGGGATAATGAGGGGCATTGTCCCACCGGAAAATCTCCCCAGTTTGACCCCGGCGTTCCCAATGATAGGCATAGTCACCATCATCAGACAACCAAATGTCTAAAAAAGAGCCTTCGATTAACCACAGGCGTATTTTATTAGGATCGCTAAAAGTGCCTCCAATGAAGTCAACAGAGGTAAGGATATCACCAAATGTTTCCAGGGCTAATTTGGCGAGTTGTTGATAGAGAAATCGCATATCTATAACTTCTCAGTTAGCTGGTATAGACGATCAATGTGAGTTTTCTTATTTTTCCAAATAATGTAGTCCTCCCAAGCTGGGTGCCCTGGAATTTGCCCCGTCGCTATCTTTTTGTTCAGGTCTTCCAAGGAGAAGACATTATAACGTTCTCGGATATTGGCTATATCAAGCTCAGCTAGTCGTATTTCTTTTTGCATTAAAGAAAGCAAGCCTTTCTGAAGGACTTCACTCTCTGGTAGAGCCATCATTTGACTAAGTTCTGTTGATAAAGTTTCAACCGTCATGGAGAACCTCCTTATTAGCTAGGTGTAGTCTTGATCGAAAATTCAGTCAGTGTTAGCCGTTAGCTAGTTTTGAATAATTTGATCTGGGTTGCCTTTTGTAATTTTTCATCTTCTGTGATCAGTATGAAATCATTTTCCCACGCAGTCGCGGCAATGAAACGATCAGCGGGGTCTTGATGTGGAAGCTCAATGCGCCTGCTTTTAATGGCGATGCTGTGTGTAAGCGCAGCTTCCTTAATAGGGCTAAGTTTTAGCGCTGTAATGACCCATTCATTCGGTGATGGTGTTAGCTCAATGCGCCCTTTCTCAGCCAGGACTAGCGTTTCCCAGATGGTAATTGGTGAAATAAATAACTCATTCTCTTTATCTTCAAGCTCTTGGGCAATGACATCTTTTACATTTTCAGGTGCTAAAAGACTCCATAACCATATATGGGTATCTAGTAGATATCTCATGGCGATAGCACTTCCCAGGCGTGGCTATCTTCTACTGGAGAAACAATATCCCCGGTAATCTTACCGGTATCATGCATACATCCCAGCCATGATTCTGTTTCAGAAGATGCAAATGGGACGATCTTCACCAAATATTTTCCCTTATCGCTGATCAAAACTGGTTTACGAGAATGTGTTATAGCGGCAATAATATTGTTGATATTCTCCTGAAAAGTAGTAAGTCGTATTTCTTCCATTTGGTCCTCCATTTGTAAAAGAACAGTGTGTTCTCATTAGAACTTGAGCGTTTTAGTACTTTTTGGTTTTTCTGTGTCTTCTGTTTCCTTTGCTTCCTCTGGCCCCTCTTCCTACCATGCCGTCCAACCGCCATCAACGACCAGATTTGCGCCGGTCATGTAGGAGGAGGCGTCGGAAGCCAAAAAGAGCAGGGCGCCGTTCATTTCGTCTTTGCGAGCCATGCGTCCCATGACGGCGCGAGCGGAATAGGATTTTACGAATTCATCGTCATGTTCATTATACACCCCGCCGGGGGTGAGGGCGTTGGTTCTGATGTTTTTTCCGGCGTAGTAGGTGGCCAGATAGCGCGTGAGACCCAGCACGCCCGCTTTGGTGACGGCGTAGTGAACGGGTTTGAACTGCGGGGGTTGTCCCTCACGTTGGTAAATTCGTTGGTCAGGGCCGGCGAGTCCATAAATAGAGCAGAGGTTGATGATGACCCCGTACTCTTGTTCGAGCATAGGCCCCACAGCGGCTTGGCTGGCGAGGAACATGCCGGTCAGGTTCACGTTCAGGGCCTGGTTCCAGAGCTCGAGGGGGTAGTTTTCAAAGGTGTGGGAGAGGGGATCAGGTATCAGGGAATCAGGAATCGGGGGATCAGGAATCAGGGAATCGGGAATCAGGGAATCAGTTTCCTGTTCTCCTGTTCTCCTGTTTTCCTGTTCTCCTGTTCCCCTGTTCTCCTGCTCTCCTGTTCCCCTGTTCCCCTGTTCCCCTGTTCTCCTGTTCTCCTGATTCCTGACTTTAGGATCAAGAGCGGCGGAGTTGACGAGGATGTCGAGGCGACCAAAGACGTTCAACGTTTGGGCGACCATGTTCTGCACGGAGGCGGGATTGGTGACGTCGGTTTGGACGGCCAGGGATGGGACTCCCGCTGCGGAAAGGGCAGACGCCACCCGCCGGGCCAAGCCGCCATCCAGGTCGGCCACCACCACTGATGCGCCAGCTTCCCCCAGGGTGCGGGCGAATTCCTCCCCCAACAATCCCCCCCCACCAGTGATAACGGCTACGCGGTCTTTTAGGTCAAATTTCTCTTGAATAGGCATAATTTTGAAAGACCATAAAAGCCTGATGTTAGAGACTTTTATGGTCTTGGAATGGTGCGTGATGAGTAACGAGTGATGAGTAACGAGTAATGAATACTTACTCATTACTTGTTACTTTTTACGTTTAATTAGCCACAAATCCATCTGGTTTGAGGAAGCCGCGCTCTTCGAGGTAGTCAACAATTTCTTGCGCGCACTCTTTGGGGGTTTTCTCGACGGTACCAACCGAGATTTCGGGGTTGACGGGGGCCTCGTAGGGGTCGTCGATGCCGGTGAAGCCTTTGATTTCGCCGCTGCGGGCGCGGGCGTAAAGGCCTTTCACGTCTCGCTCTTCGCAAACTTCGAGGGGGGTGTTCACGTAAACCTCAACAAATTGGTCTTGGCCGACCATTTTGCGGGCCTCGTTGCGGGTGTAGCGGTAGGGGCTGATGGCGGCGCAAATTACGGTGCCGGTGTGGCGGGAAATTTCTCCGGCTACAAAACCAATGCGGAGGATGTTGGTGTCACGGTCCTCTTTGCTGAACCCCAAACCTTTAGAGAGGTGGGTGCGGACGACGTCCCCATCCAGCGTGGTGGCCTGGCGTCCCCGTTCGAGAAGCATGGGGGAGAGGGCGTTGGCGATGGTGGATTTTCCCGACCCGCTCAGGCCGGTGAACCAAACGCAAAGCCCTTGTTTGTGCTTGGGGGGATAGGTGTCACGCAAAATTTGGGCGGTCTCTTCTCTCGTGAACCAGCCGGGGAGTTGTTTCCCTTTGGCGAGGTATTCTTCCCGAACCTGGGTGCCGGAGATGAAGACAGAGGTGGCGTCTTCGGGGGCGTCTTCTTTGGCGACGTATTTATCTTCTTCTTCGATGTAGACCAATTCGTTGAATGTGACGGCGGTGACGCCAATTTCGTCGCGGTATTGCTTCATCATGGTTTGGGCTTCGTAGGGGCCGTAGAAGGGTTGGCCGTTGCTGTCTTTTCCGGGGCCGGCGTGGTCACGTCCGACAATGAAGTGGGTGGCGCCGTAGTTGCGGCGGATGATGGCGTGCCACAGGGCTTCGCGAGGGCCGGCCATGCGCATGGCAAGGGGGAGCAGGCCGAGGACGGTGTTGTCCTCGTAGTGGTTTTTCACCAGAGCTTTGTAAACGCGGACGCGGGTGTAGTGGTCAACGTCGCCGGGTTTGGTCATCCCCACCACGGGGTGGATGAGCAGACTTCCCCCGATGCGGTCGAGGGCGCGTTTGGTGAGGGCTTCATGGACGCGGTGCATGGGGTTGCGGGTCTGGAAGGCGGTCACGTTTTCGTTGCCAACTTTTTCCAGGAGGGCGCGAGTCTCGGCTGGGGTGCGGCGAATATCCATGAAATCGTAGTAAACGGGGAGGTTGATGACTTTGAGTTCACCGGAAATGCACAGGTCGCCCCATTGTTCCATTTCGGAGACGAGGGGGTGACGATGGTCGGTCGTCCCCAACACCAGGCGGGCCTCACGGGTGGGGTCCCAGCGGAAGACTTCTTCGATGCGCATGACGGCGATGATGTAGTTGCGGGAATCGCGCAGGGTGATCCATTCTCCACGGGTGGGGAGGTCTTCTTTCGGGAAAGTCCGAGCTATGGGGAGGGGGAAGAGAGTCCCGTCGGCGAGGCGCATTTCGGTGAGGACGCGCTGGTAGTCTTCTTCTCCCATGAAGCGGTCTAGGGGGGAGAATCCGCCCACGGCCAATAGCTCCAGGTCGTGCAGGGCGCGGTCGGTGAGTTGTAAGGAGGGGTATTGGTTTAATTCCTCCAGAAGGCTCTCGCGCTCTTTCTCAGAAACGACCAGGTTTACTAGTTCTCCGCCGTAGGGGCTGATGATTTTTTCCGTTTTGCTGCTCATAGTTATAAAAATTAACTCCTTGAAAAACTTTTCTTTTTTCAACTAAATTTACCCTGAGACCTCGGAGGTTTGCGAAACCTCCGAGGTCTCAGGATGTATAATCAATATGTTTGTCAGACAACGGACTGCGGCAGTCAAACAACGACTGCATATCATAACATTAAAAGGAGTAGAGTACAGGGAAGTTGTGAATTAGTGAACACTAAAAC
>JAANWX010000065.1 GCA_018263575.1 Chloroflexota bacterium
GTGGGACACGCAGCCAAGAAGCATGCCAAATCATGCGTTAGAAGTATGTTAATAACTCTCTAAGCCGACTGTGCCTATCTATTCGGGGGCAATATTATTGGTATAATGCCTAGCGTATCTTCTTAATATTCTGGGGAACGATTCCGTAGCCGGGGTTTCTACGCCAAGGGCGCACACCGTGACCCCGCAAAAGCGAGATTCGGAAATCTCGGCTACGCATTCCCCTATTTTTTGAGAAGATACCCTAGCAAAATAAATAAAAGAATCTGCTTAGGCAGATTGGTAGGCAAACAAATTGACCTTTTGGGAGGTTTCTGTGGATCCATCAGCAAATAATACACGATCATCAATCATATATATTCTTCTCTTTATCGGCATTATCATCCTTGTGGTGTATAACTTTCGGCAACAAGCAATCGATTCAGAGGATTTAACGATAGGGGAAGTCGCTGCTCAAATTCAGAGTGGACGTATCTCGCGGGTTGTGGTTGATGAGGATAACCTGAGAGTCATTTACGAAGACGGCACTGAGGCTGTATCGCAAAAAGAAAGCACATCGACGTTTGTGGAGCAATTGAAAGACCTGGGGGCTACTACGGATGATCTCAATCCCGAAAACGTAAGAATTGAAATCAAACCGCCCAGCGCATGGTTTGGCATTGTCAATATTTTGGGCTATGTTTTACCCTTTATCATGGTTGCGGGTCTATTTTGGTTTGTGTTCCGCCAGGCCCGGGGAGGGGGCAACGCCGCGATGTCTTTTGGCCAATCACAAGCCCGCAAATTCACGGGCGATAATCCCACCGTGACTTTCGAAGATATAGCCGGTATTGAAGAGGCGGAAGAAGAGCTTTACGAAGTGGTTGAGTTTCTCAAAGAACCTGAAAAGTTCATCGCTCTGGGCGCTAGAATACCAAAAGGTGTTTTGTTGATGGGCGTACCGGGGACAGGAAAAACCCTCTTAGCAAAAGCGGTCTCAGGAGAAGCTGGAGTTCCTTTTTATTCCATTTCGGGGTCTGAATTTGTGGAAATGTTCGTCGGCGTAGGCGCCAGCCGTGTCCGCGATCTGTTCAATAAAGCCAAAAAGGATTCTCCTTGCATTGTCTTCGTTGACGAGATTGACGCCGTAGGACGCCATCGTGGCGCTGGTTTGGGAGGCAGTCACGACGAACGCGAACAAACCCTAAACCAGATTCTGGTGGAGATGGATGGCTTCGACACCGACACCAACGTCATCATCGTTGCCGCCACCAACCGTCCTGACGTCCTCGACCCCGCCCTGCTGCGGCCGGGACGATTCGACCGCCGGGTGACCTTAGACCGTCCTGACATTCGGGGGCGGGAAGGAATTCTCGAGATTCACGTGCGGGGAAAGCCTTTGTCCCCCGACGTTGATCTGAAAACCCTAGCACAAGCCACACCTGGATTTGTCGGCGCTGATATTGAGAACATGGTCAACGAGGCCGCTATTTTGGCAGCTCGTCAAGAAAAAGACAGCATTGAACACGAAGACTTTGTGGAATCAATTGAACGTGTGATTGCCGGCCCTGAACGCAAGAGCCGCTTGATAAGCGAAGGCGAAAAACAAATTATCGCTTACCATGAGGCGGGACACGCCATTACCGCGCGTGCCCTCCCCGAAGCTGATCACGTTCACAAAATCTCCATTATTTCGAGAGGACAGGCGGGTGGTTATACCATCATCCTGCCCGAAAAGGATCGCACCTTGATCTCGCGCAATAAGATGTTGGCCGATATGGTTAGCATGTTGGGGGGACGGGCGGCAGAGGATATTGTCTTTAGTGATATCACGTCTGGGGCAGCCAACGACTTGGAAAGAGTCACCAGCCAGGCACGAAAAATGGTTACTCGGCTGGGAATGAGTTCTGATTTAGGACCAATGGTCTATGGCAAACAAGAAGAATTGGTCTTCCTGGGAAAGGAAATGTCTGATCAACGTGATTACTCCGAAACCGTTGCTGAAAAAATTGATGCAGAGATCAGGCAATTGGTGAGTTCATCTTACGAGAAAGCCTTAGAAATTTTGCATAAATACCGAGAGGAATTGGACCAGGTAGCCACAAAGTTACTGGATCAGGAAACAATCACCCAAGACGAATTGGATGAGATATTCCCGGTTCCGAACTCTAAAAACGCGGGCTTGCCGGTCAAAAATGCCGCTTAGCCTAGCTTCTTAATAATCTAAATGAGGAGAAACAACCAGGTTTCACCGCTTCGCTTCCAGAGAGACCTGGTTTGTTCCTCCTCCTTTTGTTATAAGGTACAATACGGACATGGGAAAAGAACAATGGAAAGCAGCCCTTAAACACCTCCCCCTTGGGCGGCAATATTATTTTGAGCAGGTAGGCTCAACAAATGATGTGGCAGCCAAATTATTGGACGAAGGCGCCCCTCATCTTTCCCTTGTCCTGGCTGACGAGCAACTCGAGGGACGGGGACGCAAGGGCCGAAAATGGATCACGTCGCGTGGGGTAGCTCTGGCCTTTAGCCTCATTCTCCGGCCAGAGAGCGGAAACATAGCCAGAAACGAACGGCTTTCCCTACTAAGCGGGTTAGGCGGGGTGGCGGTGTCTAAGGCTTTAGAGAAAAACTACCCTCTTCGGGTTGACTTAAAATGGCCTAACGATGTTTTGATACATGGAAAAAAAGTCGCTGGTATCTTGCCTGAATCCCATTGGCTAGGCGACAAATTATGCGGTGTGATTCTGGGGATAGGGATTAACGTTTTTCCTGAGTCCGTTCCGGAGGGCGTGGAATTAAATTTCCCGGCCACCAGCGTTATTGGGGAGCTTGGCGAAGAAATTTCCCGGCCAAAATTGCTGGCCAATGTGCTGGGCGAACTCGTGGAATGGTATCCGCGCCTGGAATCCGGCGACCTGCTCCGGGCTTGGGAAGAGAATCTGGCCTTCAAGGGAGAGCGGGTATTTTTGCGTGGTGGGGATGAGGCCCAAGTTCAGGGTCAGGTAGTGGGCCTAGATCCGGATGGGGGGTTACAACTGAGGATAGAATCGGGTGAGGTAAAATCCTTCCAGGTGGGCGAAATCCGCATCCGGGCGGTTGACATCTCCCCAAAATAGGCTACACTATTTTTAGGTTACAAATTACCTAGGAGTTGACTATGACCACAGATGATCTCAGAGATGGATTTAGCGATAATTTTGATTTTCTTGACGAAGAAGATGAAATAGAAGGCGAGGCCCAAGCTTCTTCGAAGCTCTTTTTGGGGATGACTTCTGTTCAGCGATTTGTGTTAGTCATTATGCTCTTCATGATGGTTTGTATTATTAGCTCATTTTGTTTACTTGTCACCAATAAGATTAGTTTACCCTTTTTCTAGCAGTCGGAGTTTCCACACCTAAGGCACCAAAAGACCGCCCAACACGGGGCGGTCTCTGTGTTAATTTGGGCCTTTGGAAAAACACTTATTGGTCGTTGTTCTCGGATTTTTGGAGTTCGGTATCCTTGAAGCGTGCCATCGAGGCCACTTGATCTCCTTCACGCAGTTGCATGATGGTTACGCCGCGCGCTACGCGATTATACTCGGCAATGTTCCTGACCGGGGTGCGCATGACGGTGCCATCCGTGGAAATGATCGTTATCGAATCTGTTGCAGGTTGGACGATTCTCGCGGCGGCAATCTTCCCAATCTTCGAGAGGGCGTTTTTGTCGACGGTCAGAACACCCATAGTCGCTCGACCACGGCTGGGATAATCTTCCAAAGAAGTTCTTTTTCCGAAACCTTCTTGGCTGATGGTGAGTAGATGACCTCCATTTTCAGAGATTTCCATGCCAATCACCCTATCTCCCTCGCGGAGGCGGATGCCAATAACCCCAATGGCCGGCCTTTTCATGGGGCGAACATCATTTTCAGCAAAACGCAAGGTATAACCATTCTGGGTGATGAAACAAATGTCGTCCTTGCCGCTCGAAAGCCGCACCCAACCCAGTTTGTCGTCACCTTTGAGGGAAATGGCAATCAGCCCGGAAGGTCGAACATCGGCAAACTTGGAGAGTGAGACCCGTTTTACGGTGCCCTGTTGGGTGGCCATGGTGCAATATTTGGCTTCGCTAAAATCACTTACGGGGACAATGGCGGTGATTTTTTCATGGGGGTCAATATTGAGCACGTTGACAATGGGCAAACCTCTCCCGGTGCGACTCGCGTCAGGGACGCGGTAAGCTTTCGAGGAATAAACTTTGCCCCGGTCAGAGAAAAAGAGCAGGGTATCTAGGGTGCGGGCGGAGATGAGTTCCATCACTTCATCTTCTTCACGCGTACTGTGCCCCTTGATGCCAATCCCTCCTCGTCGTTGGGAGCGGTACGTGCCCGCCATAACACGTTTTATGTAGCCGCGTTCGGTGATGCTTATGAGAATGGGCTTATCGGGCACTAGGTCTTCTTCGTTGATGTCCTTTTTGGCGTCGGGGGAAATACTGGTGCGACGTTCATCTCCATATTTTTCCAACAACTCAGCCAGGTCTTCTCTAATAATGTCCAATTGCATGGGCCGGCTGGCAAGTAAACCCTTGAGGTATTGGATCTGCTCCAAAAGTTCTTTGTGTTCTACTTCGATTTGTTGGCGCTCCAAGGCTGCCAAGCGGCGGAGTTTCATATCCAAGATGGCTTGGGCTTGAACTTCGGTCAGCTTGAAACGGGTCATTAACGATTCTTGGGCCGTGTTCGCGTCCGCGGCGTTGCGAATGGTGTCGATGACTTCATCAAGGTGAGCCAGAGCAACCAGCAATCCCTCTAAAATGTGTGCCCGCGCTTCTGTTTTATCAAGCTCGTGTTGTGTGCGGCGTTGGATAATGTTTAAGCGGTGTTCAATATAAATAAGAAGGGCTTGCTTTAGAGAGAGTAAACGAGGTTCGCCATCGATGAGGGCCAATAGCTGTGCCCCAAAGGTGGATTGCAGGGAGGAATATTTGTAGAGCTGAAAGAGAACCTTGCGAGGTTGCGCCGTGCGTTTGAGCTCGATAATGATGCTCATCCCGGTCCTGTCAGATTCATCCCGCAGGTCAGAGATAGCCTTTATCCTGTCACTGCGAGCCAGGTTGGCAATTTGTTCGATAAGGGTGGTTTTTTTAAGTTGATAGGGAATTTCGGTGATGACAATCCGGAAGCGGCCTGTGGTGCCAATCTCTTCGATGTGGGCTTGCCCACGCAGGGTAATCCTCCCCCGTCCGGTGACATAAGCCTGGCGAATGCCATCATCGCCAATAATGGTCCCCCCGGTCGGGAAATCGGGGCCAGGGATATATTGCAGAAGATCCTCTAACGTGATTTGCTGGATATTCTGGTAATTATCGAGCAGGTAATTGATGCCAGCCACCAATTCGTTAAGGTTGTGGGGGGGAATGTTGGTGGCCATGCCGACGGCAATCCCGGCCGCGCCGTTGAGGAGAAGGTTAGGCAACCGGGAGGGCAGGACATCCGGTTCTTGGAGGCTGCCGTCAAAGTTATCTGTAAAGTCAATGGTGTCTTTTTTGATGTCGGTGAGCATCTCTTCGGCGATGGAATCCATGCGGGCCTCGGTATAACGCATGGCAGCCGGCCGGTCCCCATCGATAGAGCCAAAGTTCCCCTGTCCATCAACCAACGGGTAGCGCATAGAAAAATCTTGTGCCATGCGCACCATGGAATCATAAACCGCGCTATCTCCGTGGGGGTGGTATTTTCCCAGCACTTCTCCCACAATACGAGCAGATTTTTTATGAGAACTACTAGAACGAATGCCCATATCATGCATGGCGTAAAGGATACGCCGGTGGACGGGTTTTAATCCATCCCGGGCATCGGGCAAAGCACGGGCAACAATAACGCTCATCGCGTAATCAAGATAAGATGAACGCATTTCTTGATCAATGCTGATCGTTTGAACCGAACCAATATCCATGTAAATTCCTTTCAGACTAGACCGCTTAAACCATTAAGACCATTTAGACTAATTAGACCAATCAGACCTTTAAGTCTACCACCCCATAATTATACCACTTATTAACCTAAAAACGCCTCTAATCAGCGGAAAATAAGGGCAAAATTGACTTGGGGTTTCTTTCTACCTCTTGCCCAAAAGGAAAAAGCCTCCTGAAATCTCTCAGGAGGCTCTTAGTGTATGTGTCATGGCACTTCATTACCCATAAGCAACCGTTCAGCGCCCCTACCCTCAAGGCAAAATTCAAAAGTCTCGGAGAGCGCTTTGGGAGAAATTTTACGGGCCTTGCCGAACTATCAAGCGCAAAAAACGTTGTTTTGCAGACTTTTGAAGTCTATATGTTGGGGCGGCGAACGCTTGCCTTTTATCTATGCCGTTTACTCATTTATCCTTGCAGGTATTCGTCGATGGCTTTGGCTGCGTCACGTCCTGCGCCCATGGCCAGGATGACGGTGGCAGAACCAGTGACGATGTCGCCGCCAGCGAAGACGCCGGGCTTCGAGGTCGCGCCGGTCTCTTCGTTCACAATGTAGTTACCCCATTTGGAGGTTTCTAGGTCTGGGGTTGTGTCTGAAATAAAAGTGCGCGGGCTGGTGCCAAGAGCAACAATCACCGTGTCCATGTCGAGGACATGCTCCGACCCCTCAATGGGGATAGGGCGTGCCCGGCCAGAGTCGTCGGGCTCACCCAATTCCATCTCAATACATTCAAGGCCGTTTACATAGCCATCGTCATCGCCGAGGATGCGCACGGGATTGGTGAGTAGCCTGAAGATGATACCTTCTTCTTCGGCGTGGTGGATCTCTTCCTCACGGGCGGGCATTTGCTCCCGCGAACGCCGGTAGACAATGCTCACTTCGGTGCCTTCATCACCGACCCGTAAAGCGGAACGCGCCGCGTCCATGGCCACGTTGCCAGCCCCGATCACGGCCACCTTCTTCCCTACCTTGACAGGAGTTATGTACTCTTCCCGGTAGGCTTTCATTAGATTGATGCGGGTTAAGAACTCATTTGCGGAGGAGACACCATTCAGGTTTTCGCCGGGGATGTTGAGGAACCAGGGCAAACCCGCTCCCACGCCAAGGAAAACAGCGTCGAAACCATCTTCGTCAAGCAGTTCATCGACGGTTCTGGTTTTCCCGATCAGCATGTTGAGTTTGATCTCCGCGCCCATCTTTTTTATGGTATCAATTTCATCGGCAACAATGGCCTTGGGGAGACGGAACTCAGGGATGCCATAGACCAAAACCCCGCCCAGGTCGTGCAGGGCTTCGTAGACGGTAACAGCGTGTCCCTTGCGGAGGAGTTCGTAGGCAACGGTGATCCCAGCCGGGCCAGACCCAACCACGGCCACTTTCTTCCCAGTTGAAGGAGGTAATTCTGGAATTTCGACGTCTCCTTGTTCACGCTCATAATCGGCCGCAAACCGCTCTAAACGTCCAATAGCCACCGGTTCATCAATTTTACCCAAGATACAAACCACTTCACATTGCTCTTCCTGTGGGCAAACGCGTCCACAGACAGCCGGCAGGGTATTGGTCTCTTTGATCTTCTGGGCCGCGGCAGAGAATTCGCCATCGACGATCAGTTGGATGAATTCAGGAATCCGAATTGCGACGGGGCACCCATCTATACATTCGGGGTTAGCGCATTGGATGCAGCGTTGCGCTTCTTTTTGAGCTAGCTCAGGGGTGAATCCCAACGCGACTTCGGTAAAGTCCTTGTTGCGCACTTCCGCGGGGCGAACTGGCATGGGCTGGCGCGGGATGCGTTCCTTTTTCTTCTTTCTACGGCTACGTTTTTTGCTTCGTTCAGCCATTATGCTTTCTCCTGTTCTAATTCATGAGGCAATTTATGCATGCGGCATTCATCTTCTTCTTCATGGTAATAACCTAATTTTGCGACTTGCTCCTCGAAGTCTACCAGGTGAGCGTCGAATTCTGGTCCATCCACACAAGCAAACTTGACTTCGTCGCCAACGGTGACCCGACATCCCCCGCACATGCCTGTCCCGTCAACCATGAGGGCGTTCAAGCTGGCAATGGTTCCTACGTCAAAGGGGCGGGTGACTTCGGCAACGGCCCGCATCATCAACACCGGGCCAATGGCGACCACAAAGTCAATTTCTCGACCTTCTTCGAGCATTTTCTGAAGAACCGTGGAGCCAAAGCCTTCAATTCCATAACTGCCATCGTCCGTGGTGACAATTAATTCATCGCTAACTTCTTCTAACTCTTCTTCCAAGATAACGAAGTCTTCGCTGCGCGCTCCATTGAGGGTAATGACATAATTCCCAGCCTCTTTCATCGCCTTGACGATGGGATAAATAACGGCCGTTCCTACGCCACCGCCCACACACGCCACAGTCCCATAATTTTCGATATCGGTCTGTTTTCCGAGCGGGCCAAGAATATCAAGGATGGTATCACCCGCGTCCAAAGCGCATAAGCGTTGTGTGCTATAACCAGCGGCTTGGATAATGAGGTCTATGGTGCCAGCTTCTGGGTCAGAGTCGACGATAGTAAAAGGGAGGCGTTCCCCCTCTTCGAATTCTCGGAGGACAACAAACTGACCTGGTTTCCGAGAAGAGGCTATCGGCGGAGCTTCAACCGTAAAGCGGTAAATTTTGGGGGCTAATTTTTCTTTTGAGAGAATTTTGTGCATCTGCTTACTCCTCGTCTAAGTTTGATTAGGCGTTTATGTTACCTGTTTAAGTCATTATCTTTAGTCTCATATATCACTGATGTATACTATCACTTGTCATGTTTTATGGTAGGGGAGAGGGGGCGAGGGGATGGGGAGCGGGGGAGCAAGGGGAGCAGAGGAGCAAGGGGGGGGAGATGGGGTGCAGAGGAGGCAGAAGAACCAGAGAATGCAGATGATCCAACCTCCAACATCCAATATCTAGTATCCAATATCTAATACCCAATATCCAAAAAACAACCCCGCAGAAGTTTATAACTCCCACGGGGGTTTTTTATTCTACAACCCGTCGAAAGTATTCGCGGGTATTCACACGGACACACCAGAAAGGATTTCACGCCGTTCACGCCAAATATCTAAACCTCGCTTGGCAGCATACCAATCAAAATATTCTTGGGCATCGCCGAGTTCGCCAGCATCGAATTTTTGCATGAACTCAGTTGATGTCAATCCAAATTCCTGCTCAAATTGGCGGCAAAGGGTTTCGTAATATTTAAATCGCTGGTTTGCCTGAGCAGCAGAAGATGTTAGTGCATAAGAAATCACTCTGCGGACATTATTATGTCTGTAGCCAGTAATGTCCGTCTTTAATGCTAGAGTCATTGTCAGTTCCTCCATAGTCACTTCTCAACTCTCTCACAATATCACTTTTGAATTATACCATCCCTCAAACATCTTGTCCTCCGTTCAGTTTTTTTGGGAGTGCTGAAAAGTTGTTGGTTAATCCCCGCCCCCACCCATCCTTCGCGAAGCATATCCGAAGGGATGCCCCCAAATGTGACTAGGTGCGTGTCAAATTTTGGGGAGGGGCTACCTTCTTCCCCCTAAATTCCTGCTTTTGGCATTTGCCCTTTACAGGATGCTCCGCTAGGGGGACTGAGGGGGGCACGGTTTTCCAACAAGCTTTTAGTGCTCCCTGGTTCTTGAATTAGAGAAGGAGTGCAACTTTTAGGATACTCCCCCGTATATTTTAACAGGAATCTAATAACTATTCTATTGACACGCAAAGGACCCGTGCTATCATACTTACCGACCGTTCAGTAAGTTAAGCGTGTCACTTCAAGGAGCTGAGACTTCCGAGGTTAAGGTAACCGTTCAGATCCTTCCCCAAAACCAGACTTCAAAAGTCTCAGAAGGCACGTTTGGAGAAAATTCACAAGCGTTTTTGATCTATCACGCACAAAAAACGTTGTTTTGAAGACTTTTGAAATCTATATCACTGAGTGGTGAACGCTTTCCAATAAAGCAAAGGCAGACAAATTATGAAAAAAAATAGCAAAAAATGGTTTATCATTGGTGGAATTATCGTCGTCCTCCTTGCTGTGGTGGGATTCTTCTATCTGCGGGGGCAGCAGAAGAAGGCCGAGGTGCGGGAAAGTTACCAAACCGTGAAGGTGGAAGAAGGTGAATTGGTTTCCATCATCGGCGCGACGGGGAGCGTGCGGGCCGGGCAGAGCGCCATCCTCACCTGGAAGACTTCCGGCACGGTGGAGAGCGTAGACGTGGGTTTGGGCGATTCCGTTTCCGAGGGGGAAGAATTGGCCAGCCTCGAGCAGACCTCCCTGCCCCAGGCCTTGATCTCCACTCAAACGGAGTTGGTAACCGCCCAACAAGATTTGGACAATTTATTGAACTCAGAGCTTCAATCGGCCCAAGCATTGCAAGCCTTAGAGGAAGCTGAGCAAGCTTTGGAGGATGCCCAAAATCTTGAGACTGACGCTGCTATCCAATCCTTAGAATCTATCACTACTTTCACCCAACAGCTGCGAGATGCTGAGTTTGACTTGGAGAGATTTACTCCCCCTATCGCTATTAGAGACCTGACACCTACAGAGGGAATTGAAGTCAGAAAAACCGCCCTCTTAAAAGCCTGGGAAGATTTTGCACCGTATAGTTATTGGGTTGATGAAGATTATTCTCCAGGAGACCATCCGCGCCGAGAAGAATTGTTGGAGAATGTTGAGGATGCAGAAAGTGATTATAATGTTGCTATCAGGTGGCTTGAGTTGGTGAACGACGTAAAAGTTGCTCAAGCGAAGCTGGAAAATGCTCAAGCAGATTATGCCTTGTTGGAAAACGGTCCCAGTCCGGGCGATTTGGCCACCCTGGAAGCCCAACTGGCCGATGCTCAACGCGAATGGGAGCGTTTGCAGGATGGCCCCGACCCCGACGACATCACTGCCGCGGAGGCTCGCGTGGCTGCGGCCGAGGCCGCCTTGGAAGCCGCCCGCCTGGAAGCGCCCTTTTCTGGGACAATCACCCAGATAGATGTCTTGCCGAACGATCAGATCAGCGCAGGCACAATGGCCTTCCGCGTTGATGATCTCTCTCGTATCTTTGCCGATATTCAAGTTTCTGAGGTGGACATCAACAAGATAGAACTGGGCCAAGACGTGACCCTAACCTTTGATGCCATTCTCGCTAAAGAATATCATGGAGAGGTGGTGGCGGTGGATTTAGCCGGAGATGACCTTCAGGGCGTGGTCAATTTCCTGGTCACCGTAGAAATGAGCGATGCGGACGCCCTTGTCCGTCCCGGCATGACGGTGGCCGCTAACATAGTCGTCAATGAGTTGGAGAACGTTCTCCTGGTCCCCAACCGGGCCGTGCGTGTCGTGGACGGGAAACGAGTGGTCTATGTTTTGCGCCTGAGCGGCCCAGAACCTATTGAGATAACCCTGGGAGCTTCCTCGGACACGCATAGTGAAGTGATCGACGGTGATTTGAAGAAGGGTGATGAAATCATTCTCAACCCCTCCGACGACCTTCTACATCCGGGAGAACAAGGCGGCCCGCCGTTTTAGAGAAGAGGGCGCAGAGGTTGCAGAAGGTGCAGAAGGTGCAGAAGATGCAGAGGATGCAGAGGATACGAAAACGTGAGAATTAACCATGACTGATAACAATATCGTAGTTGATGCCCATGACCTAACCAAAGTCTATACCATGGGCGAGGTCAAAGTCCATGCCCTGCGCGGCTTGAGCACACAGATCAAGCAGGGAGAAGTGGTGGGGATCATGGGCCCCTCCGGCTCCGGGAAATCCACCCTGATGAACATCTTGGGGTGCTTAGACCGCCCTACCGAGGGTGACTATTACCTGGATGGGGTGAGCGTGGCCACCATGAACGATGACCAGCTAGCCCGTATCCGCAATGAAAAGGTAGGCTTCGTCTTCCAGACCTTCAACCTCCTGCCCCGCTCCACTGCCCTCATCAACGTCATGCTCCCCTTGCGTTATTCACAAGATCGGAGCAATAGCCGCCAACGCGCGGAAAAGGCGCTCATCGAAGTGGGGTTGGGCGACCGCATGGATCACCGTCCCAACGAGCTTTCGGGCGGCCAACAACAACGCGTGGCCATGGCCCGGGCTTTGGTCAACGAACCGGCCATCATCATGGCCGACGAGCCGACCGGCAACCTGGATACCAAGACCGGGGACGTTCTCATGAAGATGCTCCTGACCTTGAACAGAGAAAAAGGAACTACCCTCATCATCGTCTCCCACGACCCAGAAATAGCCCATCTCGCCGAACGAATCGTTTATATTCGCGACGGCGTTGTGGAAGATAGGGGGCCAGCATGAATTTATGGCAAGCTTTTGTAGAAGCCTTAGAGAGTTTAGTAGCCAATAAAATGCGTTCATCGCTGACCATCCTGGGCATCGTCATTGGGGTGGCAGCCGTGATCGCCATGTTGGCCATCGGTTCCGGGGCTGAAAACACCATCACCGGGGAAATCCAGGGCGTAGGCTCTAACCTGATCTTCGTCCTTTCGGGCGGTTCCGAAGAAGTCCGCAATCCCAAGAAACTAACCTTGGGGGACGCCGAAGCCATGAACGATCCCTTTCAGGCCCCCTCCATTCAAAACGTCGCCCCGGCCCTCCAAGGTGGAGGAGAAGTCACCTACGCGGGGGAAAGCACCAACACCACCATTTACGGCGTGACCCCAGCGTATCAAATAGTTCGCAGCTTGAAGCTTTCTGAAGGTGAATTTCTCACAGAGGCAAATATCTTAGGGCACGCCTCGGTTGCTCTCCTGGGAACAGAAGTGGCCGATAATCTATTTGGGCGGAAAAGCGGCCTCGTGGGAGAAACCATCCGTGTGGAGGGGCAGAACTTCCGCGTCATTGGCATTTTAGAAGAAAAAGGCGGCTCCGCTTTCAACAACGAAGACGACCAAATCATCATCCCCATGACCACGGCCCAAACCCGCCTCATCCGGCGTTCGCAGCAAGACCAGGTGGACGTGATCTTCGTCCAGGCCTATGACGCCGATTCCATCGACCAGGCTTCCGAAGATTTATCGCAAATCCTCCGCACCCGCCACCGCACCGAAATCGGCGAGGATGATTTCACCATCATCACCCAGCAAGACATGATCGGCGTCGCTTCCTCCATTACCAACGTGCTCACCATTTTCCTGGGGGGAATCGCGGCCATTTCCCTCCTCGTGGGCGGGATCGGCATCATGAACATTATGCTCGTCTCCGTCATCGAGCGCACCCGGGAGATTGGCCTGCGCAAAGCCGTAGGGGCCAGAAAACGGGACATTCTCATCCAGTTCTTGGCGGAATCCCTTCTCCTCAGCGTCTTTGGAGGGATTGTGGGGATTGGCTTCGGGTGGGTGATCTCGACCGTGGTAGGGAGGATCGCCGCCGCCAACGACGTGGCCCTGAATCCGGCCATCGACCTGAACTCCATCCTCTTAGCAACCCTGTTCTCCATCGCCGTGGGGCTGTTTTTCGGCATCTACCCCGCCAACCGAGCCGCCAACCTGCAGCCCGTGGAGGCTCTGCGGTATGAGTGATATGGTATATTGGGGATTGGTAAATTGGGAAACTGGGAGATTGGTAAATTGGGAGACTGGGAGATTGGTAAATTGGGAAACTGGGAGATTGGTAAATTGGGAGACTGGTAGGTTAGAGCACTCATCACCTCATCACCTCAACCCATGAAAAAATTCAACCGCCGATTTTATAAAAACCCCCTCACCTTGTGGCGCGATATGCGCTACATCTTTTCCCGCCGCCACCTGATCAAGAAAGCCATGGGGGGAGAATTGGTCTCCAAGGCCTTTCGTGAGCGGCTGATGGTCACCGTGACCGAGGTCAACGGCTGCCGGTATTGCCGGTACTTCCACGCCTCAGAGGCCCTTAAGGCTGGCGTCTCCCAGGCGGAACTAGAATCGTTCTTAGCGGGCTCCATTCCCGAGGATACGCCCTCCGAAGAATGCCTGGCCTTGGCCTATGCCCAGCACTGGGCCGAGAACGACGCCCAACCTGACCCGGCCTTCACCGAAAAACTACGCGCCATCTACGGGGAAGAAACCGCCGAAGCCATTCACCTCATCCTGCGCATGATCCGGGTGGGCAATTTATCGGGGAATTTGTTGGATTTTATTCTCTTCAAAATCTCTTTTCCGATCTCAGGTGGCAGGTGGCAAGTGGCATGTGGCAGGTGGCATGTGGCAGGTGGCCCTCATTGACCATTCACCATTCAAATTTTACCATTCCCTCTCCTCCCCATCTCTTCCCCTCATGCGGAAACCTCCGGTATTCTTTTTTCTCTGCGCCTCTGCATTCTGGCGACTCCGCGTTTCGTTTTTTCAGGACAGTCTAGAAGGAAATATGTGCGTATTTTTCTTGTCAAGCTTGACGTTCTCAGAAATTTGCGCTATGCTGTGAATACGTATCGACTAGCAAAGGCACAAAGGAGTTAAACCCATGGAAGCGAAAGGCATTGAAGTGAAAGTGCGAAAACTCCCTGATGATTTGCAAAGACAAGTTTTTGATTACATAGATTTTTTGCTGCGTAAATATCAAACACTTGATGTTACTCATAAGCAATTCAAATTTGATTGGGAAGGAGAACTATCAGACATTGGAGAGGAGTTTACATCTGTTAGGTTAGGACATAAAGCTTTGGAGTGGAGATAATGTTCCTGATAGATACGAATGTATTCTTAGAGATACTCTTAGGACAGGAAAAAAAGGAAGATTGCAAGGCTTTCCTAACAGAGAATAGTGGAGATCTCCATTTAACTGATTTCTCCCTACACTCTATTGGTGTCATCTTATTCAGGTATGGAAGAGAGCATTCCTTTGGGGGATTTGTAGAAGATGTGATACCCAATGCAGAGCTCCTCTCATTGCCACTTGAACTATATGGGGAAATTGCCAGTATCAAGAATGGCATGAATTTAGATTTTGACGACGCTTATCAATACAGCGTAGCCAAACACTTTGGCCTCAAAATAGTTACCATGGACAAGGATTTTCAGAGAATTAAAGATACAGAAATCTTGTTTTTATAAACGCCAGGGTATCATTTCAATATTGCGGGGACTGAGACCGGGTCTTGCCCCGTATTTTTGAGATGATACCTTTTTGGCAGCAAGTACAACAACCCCCAAAACCACAACGCAGAGCTACAGGTTCGTCCGCGTAAATGCCGAATCCGAAGCGGCGAGGTTATTCACGCAGCACGTCAAAAAAGATATTGCATGAGCCCGTAACCCAACTGCCACATAATGAGTATAGCATACTCCGCCCCAGAATCGCAAGGAAAATTTAGCAATTGCAATCATTCTCTCCACCGTCAAGACCATCCCTCTATTCCTAATACCACAACGCAGAGCCGCAGAGATGCGGAGGCGCAGAGATTGTAATTTCTCCTCCCTCGTCCCTATAACTCGACTCACTCATTCCTCTGGAGCCCTCCGGTCAATCCCCCCATCTCAGGTCAGGAGACCTTGAGAGATCGGGGATGCCACAACCCCTAACTCGCAAATCTCAACTCGCCACTCCCCAATCCCCACTCTCAGGTCAGGAGACCTTGAGAGATCGGGGATGCCGCAACCCCTAACTCGCAAATCGCAACTCGCAACTCCTCGCGGAGTCACCCATCGAAATTTACCATTTACAATTCACTCC
>JAANWX010000066.1 GCA_018263575.1 Chloroflexota bacterium
AAATCGAATAGGCAATATGGCGTATGGGAAACGGCACATGGCAAGGCTAATTTCCTTACATTCCTCCCTATAAATGTAAAAACGCCACCAAAAAGACGGCGTTCGTAATATGCCCCCACGGGGCCTCGTTACGATTGACGTGTACGAGCTTCCTGGGGGAATACTTTACGATTGGCGTGGAAAGCCCGGGTCCAGCGTGTGACCGGGCTTAAAAAGACAATCTATAGAAAGCTAACTTTGCGGCATGGCTTCGATCAATGACCGCAACAGAGCGTTGACTGTCTCGGAGTCTCTGAAAACCTGCGCTACATCAGGCTCGAGGATTACAATAACAGGCTCCTCTTCCATACGAGTCGCAAACCTATTGGGGCGTGCTTTCTGGTAATCAAATTCGTATTCTGGGAGAAGCTCGTCCCTGGAGTCATCTGCCTCTATAGGGGCTATATTCTTCATAGTCATTTCGCTCTTTTCGCGTTACCTTACGTGAACTGATAATGCGGATATCCTCATTGCGTTCAGTGAATGAAACCAACAATAACCGATTTTATATAGAATGCCCGATGATGATTTCTCGAAACTCATCATTGGAATGCCTTTCATCGTATAAGATTAAAGCAACAGGATCTTTGAAAACCGTCGTTGCTTCCTCAAAACTGACTCCATGTTTGTGAAGGTTTGAGGTAGCTTTCTGCCGATCCCACTCAAACTTTAGGGGCATTGATACATTCTCTGAAAAATAAGTGTTTTGATGGCTTTATTCTATGCACAGCAATAGTAACAAGAAAGGGATAACTCGTCAAGCAGATACCCGACGGGGCGACCACGAACCAGCTTGCGGGGAGGCTGAGGAACTAATGTCCCGAGGGGCAGCACTGGGTGCATGCTCTTCAAACCATCTATAACGATCCTTTCCTGCGTGATTGCCTCTACCTCAAAGGGGGTACTACCTTGAATAAGTTTTATATTCCCACAATCAGGACCGCCTCTCCGTTGATCTGGACTTCAATGCTATTGGCCCTAGAGAGCAAGTGTTGGAGAAGCGCACAAAGTATAGTGTTAGCGTATTACGCCTTCTTGGGAAAGTTGGATGATCGCGACCAGCACTTTCTGGATTTGGCCAAGTACTTACTGCACAAGCCTTACCCCAAAACAAGCGAGGAAATCATCAAGGACATCAAACATCCTTTAGCCTGGCTGATGGAAGGTTTATCACTTTCAGATGAAGCCGCATCAATGAACCAAGAGGATATTGGGATTTACTTGCCCAACTCATCTGGAAACATACCTTAGAAACTTACCAAGACTTTCTTCAAAGTCCTTAATTTTCACTGAAAACCACCTTTTCACCGCACGGTGAAAACCTTTGCGCCAGTGAAAATCTATTCTGTCAACCCCCCCCTCCTCCTTAAGTGCAAAAACGCCACTTTTCAGTGACGTTTCTGGGATGCCCCCACGGAGATTCGAACTCCGGTCTTGACCTTGAAAGGGTCATGTCCTGGTCCCCTAGACGATGGGGGCGAGCGGCAAGAATTCTACCATCCTATAGGTTGATGGTCAAGCCTGATTTCAAGTAATTTCAATTTCGGCGTGGTAGCGAAAGGGGATGTTTTCGAGGGTTAGGGCGGGAGTGTTCATTTTTTGGGACATTGGGCGACAGGTGCAACGCACTCCGAAAACAGGAATGCAGCGCACCTTGGGTTTTAAAGGGTTAGTGTTTGACTTTTAAGCTGTTGCTCATCATCAGGTAAGCAAAGAGTACCGCGCCAATCAGCGAGGTGAGGATTCCGAGGGGAATTTCTCCGGGGAGGAGGGTGCGGGCCAGGGTGTCGCAGAAAACGGTGAATGCCCCTCCCAGGAGCACGGCCACTGGCAGGGAATGGTGGGCACTTGCGCCTGATAACCTCCGGGCGATGTGGGGGATGATCAATCCCACCCAGCCGATGATGCCGCTGAGGGAGGTGATGGCCGCTGTGGCAGTGACGGTGGCCACCAGCAAGATCAGCCGCTCCCCCCGGCTAGCGCCGATAGCGATGGTCTTCGCGAAGGCACACGGTGTTGCCCACAGGGCATGCACAGCACACTCATTTGGTGTAGCCTTGGGCTGCCCGACCGAGCGGCACCCCTTGGTAAGCAATACCGTTCGGTGCAACCCAAGGTTATGCTTCGCGAGGGACACCTTCACTATCCCGAAAAAATGGATTCGTCAGCCTTAACTAAATGACATTGTGAGAACAGTTAGCCCTTTTCTGAGATAGAGAGGGTATCAACCCGTTTGCGGTTGAAGAGAATACCTGGAGATTTAATTTTCACGTTGGGGAGCATAATGGCCCTGATGCGGACATCGTAAAGGGGAACAAAGTCTCGTGTGCCTTCTGCCATCACGGCGGAAAAATCGAAACGCCCAGGCCATTCTAAAACCCCCTGATATTCGAAGATGGAATCAGTAATCTCTACATGATACTTCTCAATGCGTGAAAAACCGCCTCTGGCGAGCGCTTGGGGGCCAATGTCTCGGCGTCGTTCCAAACACATCATGTGGATTTGATTTTTCACCAAACGAAGCAAAGGCACTTCTTTCACCAATTTATTTGGCATGTGGAACGAGCCATGGTAGCTTCACGGAGTTCCATAAAGCGGCTGGTCGTGTCGTTAATTGCCCCCATTATCCCCGTATTCGAGACCTCGGTTATGCCGCAAATCCGGTAGCTGGCGGTCAAAACATCAACGGAAATCGTTCGGAGTGTTAGGGATCGTTGTGACATAGTATTATTCCTGTTCTAGAAATAAACCAGGTTTCTCATACCTTAGTGAGCGTCACAAATAAGGCGTGGTTCATTTTGTATAAAAAACTGGGTTTGAAATTTCTATTCGGGTAGACAACCCAATCACATTGGGTGGGTCTGGGAAGCGTTACTTTAATTAATTGTAAAAAACGAGATTGGATAAGGTGAATAGAATTGAGGTCCAAAATTGAGCTTCGTGTCCGCGTCAACCTTCCGGTCGTGCAGATCCAGCACGCTGCTAAGCCAATCCACCACACGAGGGTCGTATTCCTGATAGTCACACATCATGCACACCCAAATGGGAAAATCAGGGACAGTAACCATCTCACCCTTTATCCAGGTGAAGTAGGTCTGATGTTCTAGGTTCATCAAACCTGGCTGGCAATGGGGACATGGTCGAGGTTCTGGAGAGGGTTTCTTTGTCATAGTATTAAATCTTGTTGACTTTCAATCAGAAGCGGAGGCTATTGAGGCGTTATTAATGGTTCCCCAATTGGGAGGAGGCCAGTAAATGAAAACAGCTTCCCCAACCACGTTCTCTAGCGGAACCATTCCCCAATTATGCGAGTCAGAGGAGTTATTGCGGTTATCGCCTAGAACAAAGAGCGTGTTTTCAGGGACTTCCCAGTCCCCGTTGTACATAGGAGCGGACTGAATATAAGGTTCAACGACGAGCTGATCGTTAACATAAACATCACCGTTATCAATTCGGACCTGGTCACCCGGCAAGCCTATCAAACGCTTGATATATTCTTGGGTGATGTTCTGAGGAAAGTCGAAAACAATCACGTCGCCCCTTTGGGGTTCGCCAAATTTATAACCCACTTTACTAACGAGGATAAACTCTCCATGATGGAGCGTGGGCTCCATGCTGGAGCCATCAACTTTTATCCGTGCTGAAAGCACATTGATCAAGAAAAATAAAACAACGGATAAAATCAGAGTCTCAAGAATGTCTACAAAAAAATTGAGCAGAGGACGCTCTTCAGGTGAGTTGTTTGTTGGTTCTAGGGGTGGGTTTTGCGGGCTTGGATACATAAAGGGGATTATAAATGTGGTTTTCCAGCTAAGCAAGGGTCAGTTTTTTCGTTCAACGCTTGCGCAAGATAAGGCGAATTGGTGTCCCTTCGAAGGGGGCATGTTCTCGAATACGATTTTCAAGATAACGGAGATAGGTGAAATGAGCTAAGTCTGGTTCGTTAACGTGCAATAAAAACGTGGGGGGGTTGTTCCTGATCTGTGCTCCATAGTAGATTTTCAGGTGACGGCCAGCTTTCGAAGGCGCGGGGTGCACATCCAGAGCATCCCGAAGTATACGGTTAATTTGCGACGTGGGGAGGCGGAACATGCGTTCCTCTTGGACGCGCAAAGCGGTGGGCAAAACCTTATCAACGCGCTGGCCCGTTTTTGCGGAAATGAAGAGCAGGGGAACATAGCCCATAAAATTCAACGCATGGCGTATGAACTCCGTGTACTCTGCCATGGTATGGGTATCTTTATCAATCAAGTCCCATTTATTGACGACCACGACCACGCTCTTCCACTCATCTAAAACCAGGCCCGCAATATGCGTATCCTGAGCCTTTATGCCCTCGTAAGCATCCACTACCAGGAGGGCGACATCCGAACGGCCAATGGTCTGCAAAGCTCGAATGACACTGTATTTTTCGACCCCGGGACGAATGCTGCCGCGTTTACGGATCCCGGCTGTATCGATCAACGTGATTGGGGTGTTATCATAAACCAAACGCGTATCAATAGAATCGCGCGTCGTCCCGGGAACAGGACTGACAATTACCCTTTCTTCCCCTAGAAGGACATTCAATAAACTCGATTTGCCGACATTGGGCTTACCCACAATAGAAATCTTGACCGAGGTGTCCTCTTCTTCTTCGCCAGTATCAGGAAAGGCGTCTATCATTGCGTCAAGCATGTCCCCGGTTCCAATTCCATGTAAAGCGGAAATCGAGTACAAGTCCTCAAATCCTAAGGCGTAAAATTGGACAGCATTTTGTCTGACCTTTGGGCTTTCACATTTATTTACGATAACAAAAATGGGAGGATGAGGCTGACCTTCGTGCTTGCCCTGAGACTTGCGCAGAATTTGAGCAATCTCCTGATCCGCAGCGGTGACGCCACTTTGACCATCCACCAGCATGAGAATAAGATCCGCGCCCCGGATGGCCAGATCAGCCTGAGCGCGAATATCCTCTATAAAATCAGCGGACCCAACTGAAAGTGGCTTTCGTTTGGAGTCTGGTCCCCCATGCGTGGGATCGATGCCGCCCGTGTCAACAATATCAAAGATCACCCCGCCCCATTCTACTTCGGTGATCAGCCGGTCGCGGGTCGTGCCAGGCGTATCATCCACGATGGCCATGCGCCGTTCAACCAAGCGATTGAAAAGCGTGCTTTTGCCGACGTTAGGGCTTCCTACAAGTGCTACAAGTGGTTTTTTCATAATTATGTTATGGGGCTTGGGTGGCTTCAGGGGTAATGGTAGGTGTAGAAGCTTTGACTATCGTCACTTCAACCGTGCTCGGCACCAAACTTTCTACGCTCAAATCTTCAGGTAAAACTTCCACGGTGGGGGTAAGGGAATGTACGCCCTCTTCCAAATTTGTCAAGTCTACAATCACCCGCACATCGCGCAAAGTAAGTTCATCTAATACAGGGATAGGGCCATAAATGACAACTTCCATTTGAGGAGGGGCTACAATTGCCTCTAAACTAGGAAGTATGCCAATAACTTCAACTTCTCGGGAAAGGGATAAGCTATCATTAAAGGCAACCACGCTAACCTGAACTAATACATTTGGATCGCCTACAACGGTAACACCTTCGGGAAGGTTCAATTCCAGGATGGTTTCCACGTATGCGTCCACGCCCGTTAAGTCAAGGGATTCTGTTTCCACATAACCGGGAAGCTGATCCACCAACTTGGGATCTTCGGAAAAAATCATCACCGTTGGCGGGGCCGGGGTAATGCTTGCGGTGCGATACCCAGAGGCGACCTGTCCCTGAGTGACCACCTTCACTGCCACATTCCTGTACCCGCCCAACAATTCAACTTTTTGAGTCACTTGGACCGTTTTCGGGTTGAGAGAAACATCGGGGACAATTTCGCCCATACTGTTTAAAGGAAGCAGTTCCAGACGGGTCTCGATCGTCTCGACAGCCCCGGAAATATCTAACGTGACTTCAACGCTTTCTACTTTTTCCACCTGAGAAATTCGTCCAGCAACCGTAACGCTCTGAGCGTCCCAGAGAATTTCACCGGCTTCATAGCCAATGGATGGCTCGCCTTCCACATGCTTTGTGATAGGGATCGTCTTCTCGACCAAACTGTCAAGGCTAAGCTCAAGATGATTAGGGATTGTTGATATATGCCTTACTGGGCTAATGGTAGAGGGTATATCGACCTGGACGGGGATCCGGTACGTTCCCGGCTGTAGGTCTTCTACGGTTATCCAGGCTCGTATATTCTCTGACTTGAGTTGTTCGATCTTGCTCTGAGGAGCATATACCGTGATGTCAACGTTCCTAGGAATATCCTCCAAAATCACCATATCTTCCGCTTGCCCAAAAACCTCTAGGGGGATTGTAATAACCTCTTCCTGGTTGGGATCAGAAGAAGTAACGGCCGAAACCCAAACCAGGAGCGCCAATAAAAAAGCCAATAAAAAGGATCCTATATTCTTGCCTAACCAGCGGATAAATTTCATTGAAATACCCCTTTGAAAGCAGCAAAAAAGTGTTTGAAAAATGACTTGAAAAATCCTTCAGGCTGGAAGGGGCGGTAAAAATCCAACAAGGTCTCACTTAGCTCGTCCAGCAGTACATGCCGAGTAATGTGCTTATCGTAGGCTAGCGATACAACCCCAGTCTCCTCAGAAATCACGACAACAACAGCGTCACTGGCTTCCGCTGTCCCCAGCGCTGCCCGGTGGCGGAGCCCCATGGGCCGTTCCGGAGAAGTATCCAAAACGCCGCTAGACGAAAGTGGCATCACGCATCCGGCCGCCAACACTTTATGATTGGAAACGATTACTGCTCCATCATGGAGAGGTGTCTTTGGATAGAAAATCTGGATCAATAATTCTGGAGACAACTCTGCATCTAGTCCCACGCCCGTTTCAACAAATTCATGTAAAGTATCTAAGCGTTGGATAACGATCAAGCCGCCATACCTGCGCTCAGAAATCCGGCGGGCAGCGATGGCTATCATGCGAATTGACTTCTCAATGTCTGAGGTATGCTCGTTCCTGGCCCATATTGACCCGGTCCGGCCTATTCGTTCTAGGGCACGGCGGATCTCAGGCGTAAATATCACAGGGATGGCCAGAAGCAATACGGGCAAAGTGCTGGCAACTAACCAGGAAAAGGCCGGGAGTACGCTCAGGTTAGTCATCAAGCTGACAACGACAATCAAAAATAATACTCCTCTCAGCAAAACCATTGCCTTCGTATCCCTTAATAAATAAAGGATAAAGAAAAAAATGATCGTGACGAGCAGAATATCAATTACACTGAACCAATTCAAGCGCTCGAATATAAATTTTAAATACTCAATCAGGTTATTTACCACAGCCACACCTAAAATTCTCCAATTATAAATCCTGTACGGGGTCTATCCTTTAAACTTATCCCATAGGGCGCAAAACACGACGTTCTCGAAGGCGTTTGAAAAAGAGAACCGTACCCGGAAGCATCGATTCCATGGCTGCATTTTGCCAAGCCCGCACGTTCAAATCTTTAACCGTCCGCGCTTTATAGCCCAAGTCATTCCATACTTTCTCATGTTGAGCGATCGCCGGAGACAAAAAGAGTAAAGAAGCTTCACTTTGTAATTCTCGGGATGCTTTTTCCATGGTTTCTACAAGCAGTTTCATGCTCTCTGTCGGAGATAGACTATCATTTAAGATTACATCATCTACCCGTGTGATCAAGTTCTCCACTTGCCAACCTAGGAGGCCGACTAGATTTTCCCCAGCCAAGAGCAACAAAAACGCTTTTTCGCCAAAAGCGGCCATTACGTCTGAGCGTGTCATCCTCCGTTCTCCGTCGCTTTGCTCGGTGATGAAAGAAGCAATTTCTTCCGCCTGATTAGGCGTGGCGCGACGCACGGTCAATTGTTCGGGAGTGGGGGCGGGAGTCGGCTTTCGAGGGGAGGGAGCAGCGTCCACGGGTTCTTTCGGGATAGCTTTCCAGGCTTTATTGACCTGATTCCAAGTCTCCTCGAAAGTTCCCGAGTTTTCTATGGCGACATCTGCAGCCCTTAGCTTATCTCGCACCGGGGCTTGAGAATCAATCCGCTGTTGGGCATCTCCCTGCGTCATTTTTCGTTTTCGCATCAAACGCGATAATTGTTTTTGAGGTGTAGCCTGTGTTACCCAAATCTGATCACACAGGGTATGCAAATCGGTTTCCAAAAGCTTGATAGCCTCAATAACAATCAGGCGTTGATTAGCCCGACGGACTAAAGCGTCTATTGCCTGTCGAACGAGAGGATGAACAATCTTTTCCAGAGCGGCCATCGCCTCCGGATTGGCAAAAACTATCTTGCCCAATTTTTCACGGTCAACCTGATCGTTGGCCGTCAAAATCCAGCGCCCAAAGGTGTCAACGGTCGGTTGGTATCCAGGGGCGCCTTTCATGATCGCTCGATGGGCTAAGGCATCGGCATCGATTCCATAGGCGCCAACATGCTCCAACATTTTTCTAACCACACTCTTCCCTGTGGCTATATTACCGGTCAAGCCTATAATATATTTATCTGGCCAGGTACTCATAATTATCTCCTTAGAAATCCAGGCTGTTCTCCACCCTATTGTAGTCTGGGGAAGGTAGTATGTCAATTAACCTAGGGTAGGGATTAGGGATTAGGAATCAGGAAATCAGGAAACCAGGGAATCGGGGATTAGGAATTAGGGACAAATTGTGACAATTCAAAAACCAGGGGCAAGACTTCACCCATCGGTTGTGCAAAGCACGAAGTCTAAAGGCTTTTGGAGACTTCGGAAGTCTTTGTCCTGAAATATTGAGAATATACAAGAGTCCATTGAAAAAAGGGCTAGCTTTTAACGCAGAGGCGCAGAGTGGGCGTGAAAAGCACGCCTACGAAGACGCAGAGAATTTTGGATAAAATAACCAGAAATTCAATAAAAACCCCTCACTGTGTAGCAGTGAGGGGTTTCTTTAGAAAAGAAGAGCGTCTTTATCTCATTTAGGCGAAGTGACAGGCCACTTTATGGCCTGGCGCTAGCTCGCGAATATAGTTCGTTCTCCTGCTACTTCTTTCTGCGCGCTTATCAAACGTCGAGTCACCTGACTACCGACAATGGCACACCCA
>JAANWX010000067.1 GCA_018263575.1 Chloroflexota bacterium
AACTCGGCGATGGCGCTGAGCAACCCAGAACCCGTCAACCCCACCGCTTCGGCGTCGTCAATGGTCTGTAACTTGAAATCCCCCCCATTAAAGGCGACCTGGACGATGGCCCCCGCCACAGCCCGTGACCCGCAGGAGATGTTGACGCCCTCGAAGGCGGGGCCGGCCGCGGTGGAGGCGGTCAGGATTCGCTCCCCATCGGTGACCATCACCTCGCCGTTTGTCCCTAGGTCAATGGCTGCCATGGGGCCGGGGGGATTCTCGAAACCGAAGTAGGCCAAGCAGGCCAGGGCGTCCGATCCCACAAATCCGCCAACCAGGGGGGGCAGCGACACGCGGACGTGTTCGGGGAAAATGCCCTCCATGAGTTGGGCGGCATCCCGGATCGATTTGGGGCTATGCGGTTGGAAGGGGAGGTAAGCCAGCGAGTCTAAAGGCTGCTCCGCCAAAAGGTGGTGCATGGCCACGTTGCCGACAATGGTCACTTGTCCAATCCGATCCCAGACCCGGGAGGAGAGGTTCAGGGAGTCGGCGGCCTGATTGATAGAAGCCAGGGCCAGGCGGTGGAGGCGTTTGGCGTTAGCGGGATTATCGACCGCTGCCGCCAGGCGGGAGATGACGTCCGCGCCGAAAACGGTTTGCTGGTTGAGGCCTCCTCCTCCGGCGGCAACTTCGCCATCATCGAGGAGAGTCAAGAATGCGGCCACTGTGGTGGTTCCCAGGTCGATTGCCAGCCCTAGGGGGACATCTTTTTCGCGTTTGTAGCGCGAGCTGCCTTTGAATATTTTGTTGGAATAGACGAGGATGGGGGAGAGGACAATTTGCGTTTCTCCCTGCACTTTGGCGCGGCAAGCCAGGCGATTGTTCAAAGCCAGCTCGCCGGGGCTAAGGTTCTCTTTTTCCACCTCGTCGGGGGGAGCGGTGCCTTTCTCGACCAGAACTTTGCACTTACCGCACGTTCCGCGTCCGGCGCAAGGCTGCTCCAAGGGAAGGCCTGTTCTAGTGATAACGTCGCCTAGGATTTCACCTTCTTGGGCGGGGATGGTTTTGGTTTCTTCTCCGTAAATTACGGTTACTCCTGGCATTGTTTCTCCTTTGGAAAATTCGTGGTACATGAAACGTGATACGTGAAATCAAGCAACACGCAACACTCGTTATTCGTTACTCCTCACTCAATGTCATTTAGTTTAGCTCGGTTGTAGACCTGACAGGTTTCCCGACGCGACATTTTCAACTCGATTCGGTGCAACCAAGAGCATATTTCTGTCTAACAGTGTGCTCTAAAACCTGTCAGGTCTGGGCCAAAAACCTTAACTAAATGACATTGACTCATTACTCATTACTCATTAGTATTTTAGAAATTTTTCGATAAAACCCCTCGATATGAGCGTGCATCAGTTCGCCTGCCCGGTCTGCGTCCTGGGATTTGATAGCGTCTGTTAATTCAATATGGGACTTAACCGCCCCGGGCAAAAATTCGAGCTTAGGGAGCACCAGGTACCACATCCGTTGCGATAATCCAAAAAAGTGTTCTAAAACATCGGCCAGGTATTTGTTATGAGCCGCTTGGGCTATGGCCTGGTGGAATTTATGGTCAAGATCTAAGAGTTGATGGACTTCCTGCACGTCTTCCTGGCAAAGCGCGTTTAAGACAATTAGATCATCTTCGCTTGCTTTTTGTGCCGCCTGACGGGCCGCGAGCGTCTCCATTTGGATGCGGATGGCGCTGATTTTTTCCAGGTCGTCAATGTTAATTGAGGAAACGTATAAGCCTCGGGGTGGGGCTTTCACCAGATGATCGTGAACCAAGAGCCTGAGCGCCTCCCGGACGGGGTTTTGGCCTATCTCCAACTCCTGAGCCAATTTCCCCTCATCCAAGGGTTGGCCGGGTTCCAGTTCTAAGGTGATGATTTTTTCTCGGATTAGTTCATAAGCGCGTTTGGTATCTACGCGAATTAATTCCATGATAATCTCCAGTAATCAGTGAACAGTATTCAGTAATCAGTGGGTAGTGTTCTGTCTCTAACTTCCAACCGCCGGCCTCCAACCCGAGGTGCAATGCACCCAAATGCAGGTGCAACGCACCTCTGTCCAACTTCCAGGTGCGCGGTCAGGAGACCCTGCGCACATCATCCAATACCTAATATCGAATATCCAATATCGAATATCGAATATCCAATTTCCAACTTCCAACTTCCAACTTCCAACTTCCAACTTCCAATTTCCAACTTCTAACCTCTAATCTCCAGCTTCCAACCTCCAACTTCTAACTCCCACCCTCCAACCTCGGATTCCCCATCGCCTTAGCCTTCACGCGATAACTGTCCATGCCGTCTTGGACGACCTCCACAAAAACTTGGGGATTGGCGGCCCCCGAACGGAGGACGGCGCTCAAAGCCTGCTCCCGCCCCGTCTCTTTGGCGTACTTCAGGGCATCTTCAAATTCTTCGTATTCTTCTCTTTTGTCTCGGGCTTGAACATAATAAGCAATCACATCTATCCCGGCGGGGGAGAGGCGAGGGTAGATCAAGATCTCTTCTGTGACCATTACGCTTCCAGCGATGGCACCCACAGCGTTGGCTACGTAGTAATGGTTGGGCAAAATCAATTGGGTGTTGAGTTTTTCGGCCACTGTTTCGAGCATGACTTGGGCCGGAGCACCAATCCCAATTATCGGTTGTTGGAGTTGGATGCCCGTTTTTAGGTGCGGATGTGAGGGATAGAGGCTGTTATGCAACATCCAGTCCCCAAATTTTCCGGGCTTATTATTGGGGATTTCTTTTTCGGTGAGAAAGCCAAGCACAGCTCTAATGACTTTTTCTGTTATCAAGGACCATAAAGATTGTACAAAAACTTCACTTTCTAGAGAAAGAAAATTCGTGAAAACCTCTAAGGCGGCACGCGGGGCCTCTAGGTTCCAGGGCTGGTGACGTCCATCGCAGTGCAGCATGTCTGTGGGCGTAAAGCCTGCTTTGCCAATAATTTCTTCTCGCCACAGAATTTTGCTCTGGAATTGGCTTTTGGCCATTAGCCCTAATTCTTTCATCAAGTTTGGGACAGGCCTAGGACCATTTTCTAATAAATGAAGCAATTTCTCTTCTCGTTTGCTGCTGAGAGATAGCTCCTGGGGAAGTTCCCGTTGGAGGAACCAGTACTCTAAGTCGTCGGGGGAGGGGGCGGGCATGCTCTGTTTGGCGAGGGCTTCCAGGCGTTTTTGAACGTTCGGATATTGTTGCGCCAAGTACGCCAGGGGGACGACCCGCTCCGGGCCGATGGAAACTTCCTTCTTGCGGTCCAGGGCGATATGGCTGTCGCCTCCCAGGCCGATTGACAGCAAATTGGCAGCCTTGACAGAGGTTTTGTACCCCGCCGTGGTGGCCCCATCCGGGTTGATGGTGACTTCTCCCTTTTGGATGAGAGCCAAATCTGTCGTTGTCCCCCCCACATCCACCACCAAAGCGTCGTCCAACCCGGAGAGAAATCTTCCTCCTATGGCGCTGGCGGCTGGCCCGGAGTGGATGGTCTCCACCGGGGTGCGGGCGGCGAATTCCTCGCTCATCAGTGTCCCATCCCCCCGTACGACCATCACCGGGGATTCGATCCCCCGCCGCTCCATGGCCCTGCGCACAGCGATGATGAAATCTTGTAAAATGGCCAGCAGGGAAGCGTTCAGGGCGGCGGTTGTGGCTCGTTCCACGGAGCCTAGTTTGGTGGAAAGTTGGTGCCCCAAAACGATGGGCAAGTCACAAATACTGGCGATAGCTTTGTGCGCTCGAATCTCGTGCTCCGGATTGCGCGGGCTAAAATAACTTGAAAGGGCAAGCGCATCTACTTGATTTTTGACCTGGTTGACCTTAGCGAGCAAGCCTTCCAAGTCAAGTTTTTCTTTTTCTTGGCCATATAAATCGTGTCCCCCATCGATATAGAAAAAATTGGGCGTGGCGAAATCGTCCTCGAAATCAAATGATGTAATGAGTTCAGGGTCGTACCCAACCAGAAAAAGGGCCACACGTTTTCCCTTACCTTCGGCGATGGCATTGGTGGCCAGCGTGGTCGAAATCGCTACCATCTGGATAGCAGCGGGGTCTTGTATGTCGATAGCGGCAATCACGTTTTCTATGCCGATCGAGAAATCGCGTTTGGTGGTCAGGCTTTTATGGGCGGCAAGGATTTTGTGGGTGTTGTAATCGAGTAACACGCCGTCGGTAAAGGTGCCGCCCGTATCAATGCCTAGGACAAGTGCTTCGTTATTGGTCAAGGTTTTACCTCGTGTTTGCCCTCACCCCAACCCCTCTCCCAAGGGGAGAGGGGCCGGGGGTGAGGGCTTAGCTATTCAATCGAAAGACTCAGAGGGAGCAGAAGAGCCAGAGGTGGCAAAAGAAGCAGAAGAGGTAGAGGGGGCAAAAAAGCATTCTCCCTTGCCGCCTTTGTATCCTCTGCTTCCTCTGTATCCTTTGTGCCCTCTGACTCCTCTGTACCCTTTAGTTCCTCTGACTCCTTTGTATCCTTTGGATCTTCTGGTTCCTTTCCTACCCAAACATATCTAGTTCTAACTCTTCGCCTGCGTGGCGTTCATCAGCCAATTCGCAGATGCGGCGAAGTTCTTTGTACATCTTTTCATCGAGAATGGGTTTTTCGTCTTCGAGGATTTCTTGGACTTTTTCGTTGACGCGTTGGCCATAAGTCTTGGAACCAGCGGCTTCCCATTCTTCGTAGGATTCACGGCTGGTCATTTTCGGTGGCCAAATTTCAGTCTTGAAGCGCTCGAAAGTGTGGTCATGAGCCAGGTAATGGCCTCCAGGACCAATAGCTTCAATAACATCCAAAGCTTTCGTGTCATCGTTGACGGGGATGCCCCTGAGGATGCGTTTTACGCGGCTGATGGTTTCATCAGAGGCCACGAGCATCTCGGGTGAACTGGTCAACCCTTGTTCCATGTAGCCTACATCGTGGATCATGTTGCCGCCCGCGAGAGCTGCGGTGGCGATATTGATGGTTGATTCTAGGGCCGCTTGCTCATCATAGAGCTTGGTGTCTGAGCATCCAGCCGTTTCGTACATGGGCACGTCTAGCCACTTGGTGATTTGGGTATAGGCCGCGCTCAAGAGGGCCATCTCTGGTGAGCCGTAGGAGTAGACTGCGGTGCGCATATCCATATTGGACATCAACCCGCCGATGATGAGCGGTGCGCCCGGTTTTCTTAGCTGGCTGAGAACGATGCCCAACAGACTCTCGGTGAGGGCCTGGACAGCGGTTCCGGCCAGGGTGGCAGGGGCAGTCGCTCCGGCCAAGGGACAAGGCGTGTACACAAAGGGGATGCGTTTATCCGCTGAGAAGAGCAGCTTGTCAATTACCTCGACGGAGTGGCTCAACGGTGAGACTGGCTCAATGTACAGCGAAAAGATGGGCCCTTTCTTCCATTCTTTTTCGCCGCCCAAGCGGATATAGGCCATTTCTAGTTGGTCGTTAAGGCCATCCAGGTCAACGGCGGTGATGTTGATGGGCTTGGTGGTGCCTTCCAGCATGGCCAGATATTGCCAGCGGTCATAGGTTCCCACAGCGGTATCTTGGACAATGCCCAGAGACATGTGGAAATCCAGGTTGGGGAGGGCATCGGCCAAACGGGCGAGGTTCTTGACATCTTTGTAAGTTGCCCGGCGGCGTTCGCGTGTATCAGGGTCAATTGTGAATGGCGTATCAGACCCAGCCCCAAAGTAGATTTGGTCTTTGTACAACTCCATTTTGTTCTTCCGGTCTGGCCCATAGACAACAACTTTCTTGGGTAGTGTTGCCAGGGCTTTATCGACCATTTCGGGAGGCATTTTTACCAGCGCGCTGTCGTCGGTTACATCTTCTACGATAGCGCCGCCAGAATGGGCGAGGTCATAGCCTTTTTCGTTATAAACACGTACGCCGGTTTCATAAAGGACGCTCAAGGCTGAGAAATAAATGGCTTCGATCTCTTCTTCAGTGAGCACCTCGAAGACGGGTGTCGTGTGTGTTAGGTGATTTGTTTTCTTTACTTTCATAGTAATTTCTCCTGTTCAAGTGAATGCCCAACTTGATCTTATCTCATAAACATAGCTTGGGTGGTTTCGCGATTGGGCGGGATGACGACAAATTCCTTGTCAGCTTGATCTAGTTTTGTGGCAACTTCGATTAGGCGTTGAATATAAGAATCGGAGCCAAGGATTTCTTCGTATCGAAAGCCCCATTGTTCGCAGTATTTGGCAACCTCTTGCGCTTGGGGACGATATTTTTCGATGTCGTTCCGCGTGTGGGCCACGAATGCCAGGCGTTCATAGTGTTTGTATTGCTGATCCATGATCCAGGCCGCGTCTTTTTCACCGTATTTTTCCTTGTACTCATTATATTCTTGAAGGGGATTGCTGCCTGATTCTAACCATCCTTTTGTGAGGTAGTATGTACCTGGAGTGGCTTCGAATTCTTGAATGTACTTTTTCCGAGAGCCTAAAAGGATGGCGATGCAGTCGTCAGTGCGTGGAATGATCAAAGTGTGTTGTCCAGATTTGATCCCTCTTAGGCCATTGCCGCACAGCCCATAGGCCAACATAATAAGGCTGGGCTTTTCGATGCTATCAATGGTTTCTTGGACGGCCACGGTTAGTTGGTCCGGTACACGGTGTAAGCCATAGTCCAAAAAGGTGATATCTTGAGCCATATTTTCTGGCATAAGGCGTTCCAATTGGCTTTGGAAAACCTTGCAGGCAATGACGACAATTGGTAACCCATTCGACGAAGTCATGAACTCACCTCAGTTAGGCAATGCCAACCAGCTCTTTCGCTAGATCAGCCGAAGCGGGGGCGTTCGCGCCATAACCATCAGCGCCAATGCGATCAGCAAATTCCTGATCAACCGGAGCACCGCCAACCATAACGTCGACCGTGTCTCGCAAGCCAGCTTCTTCTATGGCTTTGATCGTGTGTCCCATGGCGCGCATGGTGGTTGTCAACATAGCGGACATGCCCACGATATTGGGTTGATGTTCTTTGATGGCCTCGATGAATTTCTCCGGGGCGGCATCAAAGCCGATGTTGACAATTTCGAACCCGGCTCCTTCGCACATCATACTGACCAGGTTTTTGCCGATGTCGTGGAGATCGCCTTTAACGGTGCCCATGACGATTTTCCCGGCCATTTTTACGCCACTCTTGGCCAACAGCGGCCGGAGGAGCTTCATGCCTTCACTCATGGCTTCGGCTGACATTAACACTTCGGGGACAAACATGTCGCCGCGCTTGAAGCGCACACCGACTTCATTCATGCCTACAATCAAACCGCTGTGCAAGATGTCTCCAGCACTAAGGCCTTCATCAAGACCTTTCTGCGTTGTTTCTACGCTTGTGCCGCTATCACCTTCTAAAACTGCGGTGGATAGTTTTTCAAAAATTTTCTCACTCATTTTTATCTCCTCTTATTCTTCTTTCTCGTAACAGGTCACTCCTTGCCCTTAGATGTAGGTCGAAATGGCATTTCGGTGCAAAGTTGCACTTTGCCTGGGCGATTTACCAAATCGCCCTACAGGGAGGCGTGAACGATTACTCTTTCTCTTTAACCCATTCTTCGGCGTCAGCAAGAACTTGTTCAATAACTTCTTCTGTCTTATCGGACAATGGGACTGGTGCGTGGGTTGCTAAAATATCTTGAACTCTGGCTATGGTGCGGTCTTTGAAAGACTTTTTGCCCATTAGTTCCCATGTCTCATAACTTTGACGGTCACATAGATTGGGCAGCCAGTATTCGCTCTTGTAGTAACGTAGGGTGTGCTCGTCTTTTAGGTAGTGACCATTTGGCCCCACCCTGTGAATGGCGTCAACGGCTAAGGTGTCTTCGTTGACCTCAATGCCACGCGTAATGCGCCGGGAGTAGCCAATGGCTTCATCCATGGCGGTCAATTGGAAAACTGACCCCGTCATGGCACTTTCGGTATAGCCCACATCGTGGCAAAGGTCGCCGCCTGTGAGCGCCGAGAAATACACGGATAACGAGCCTTCAGAAATCGCTTGCTCATCAAAGGTTTTCGAGTCCGTGCAGCCACCCGTTTGCCAGAGTGGAAGTCCAGCGTAATGAGCTAGCTCAGTATGTCCAGCCATCATCAAAGGCAGCTCAGGTGCGCCGTAAGAAAGTATCATGTCGCTCATGTCCATTACGGAAAGCACGCCGCCCATGAAGAAGGGCAGCCCGGGTTGGATGAGTTGGGCAATCGTCAGCCCCATCCAAGATTCAGCGGCGGATTGGATGATGATGCCCGCTGCAGTGATGGGGGCTGTGCCGCCTGCTAAGGGGCAAGGGGTGAAAATCAGGGGGATGCGTTTTTCTGCTGCGAAAACCAACTTATTGAGGGCGTCGGTGGTGCTGATGAGGGGGGAGAGGGGTTCGCAGTAATGAACATAATTGGGACGAAGTTCGAAGGCTTCTTGTCCGCCTGCTTCGGCAACCGCAACCTTATGAATAGCATTCGAGTCGTAGTAGTCAAACGACCAGGCTACGATAGGTTTGGTCGTGTTGCGGAACATATCCACGAATTCATACAACGCGCTTAAGTCATACGGCACATCGCTAATGCTTCCCAGTGATTCGCAAAAATCAATATTGGGCAGGCTGTCGACGACCTTGGCTGCTGTGGAAGAATCCGCACGCACGTAGGGTCGTCGTTCGAAGGTCTCTACGTCAATAAAGTTGGGGCAGGTTGGCCCAGGCCCAAAATGTGCCCGTCCGGGGCCAATATGAATATCGTGCTCGGGGTTGCCATCCCGTGCGTAAATTGTAAAACTGCGGGGGGCTTTCGCTAAGGCATCCTTCACCATGTGGGAGGGGAGGCGTACCATCTCGCCGTCCACCCAGGCCCCATTTTCTTCGAGGATTTCTCTGGCCTTTTCGTGTTTAACTTCCAGGCCAACGTTTTCTAGTACGTGGAGTGCGCCGGAGTGCAACTCTTCAAGTTGATCTTCCGATAACATCTGAAAGCGTACTCCAGAATTTGTGCGATAATTTGCTCTCATAATTTAACTCCTTTTCGATCCGCTAATCTGTGCCAAATTACGCTAATTCGCGTAGATTAGCGAGGATTAGCGAGGATTAGCGTAGATTAGCGAGGATTAGTGGATCAGATTAGGCCGCGAACTCCTTGGCTATATCGGAAGCCGCGGCTGCGTTGGCGGCATAGCCGTCCGCGCCAATTTTCTCAGCAAACGACTTGGTAAC
>JAANWX010000068.1 GCA_018263575.1 Chloroflexota bacterium
GACCTGCGGTCAGGACTAGATGGCTGGTCAGGATGCCGAAGGCATGCTACGCAACACAGCCATATCTCGGTTCATGAGGACATAATTCTATAAAGATACTTTTGCATACCTACTTACCACTATCAGATTGACGAGGGTATTTACTTGGAGTACACTTTGTTCTCAGTGACAGTGTCCTTTGTGAGTTAAGGAATCCCCTTATGGCCCAAGCGTTATTGATCTACAATCCAACTGCAGGACGTTTTCCACTTCAACCCTTCGTGGAGCGAGCTGCAAAGGTGCTCCGTTCCCAGGGCTGGGATATTGAATTAGCCCGGACGAACGATAGCCAACACCTTGAGCAAGTGGTTGCCCAAGCTGTAAAGGAGAACATGGAGGTCGTTTTTATCGCCGGCGGTGATGGCACACTCAATCATGCCATCAAGGGCTTGGCGGGAAGCCAGACAGCCTTGGCCGTTCTCCCGGCGGGCACAGCCAATGTGTGGGCCAAAGAACTTGGTTTGCCAACTTTGGGATGGGGAAACCTGATAGCCCTGGAAGAAACTGCCCGGCGTTTAGCTGAGGGGAAAATTCATGAAGTTGACCTTGGAATATGTGGCCATACTCCCTTTTTGCTCTGGGCCAGCATAGGTTTAGACGCCTCTGTGGTTCATCAAGTTGAACCTCGCAAACGTTGGGAAAAGCATTTTGCCTTCCCCCAATACGCGGCCACCGCCGTTAAGCAAGCCCGTTCTTGGAAGGGGATGAATTTAAATATCATCGTCGATGATGAACACGTTCGAGGAAATTTTATGTTGGCTGTGGTGACGAATATTCATCTTTATGCCGGGGGATTGGCGAATCTTTCTCCTGAAGCCCGCCTTGACGATGGAACAATGGACTTATGGCTCTTTTCTGGGGAATCATTGACAGCCGCCCTCCGCCACATGTTGGCCTTATGGACAGGAGAACATGTCGGCTCGGACATGACTCGGCGCATCTCCTTTCAAAATCTGTGTGTTGATTCTGATCTGCCCGTGTACGCCCAAGTGGATGGGGAGCCATTGCCAGCCATCGAGAAAATTGATATCCACGTGAAACCGAAGGCTTTGCGCGTTCTTGTTCCCCCTGATACACCTCAACAGTTATTTACGTGATTATGAATACAAAAGAATTAATATCTCCTTGGGTGATTGGCGGCGCCATTATTTCCGCTTTGGGTTTCCTTGGGGGATTGCTCCTCATCTTAAGCGGGATTCCGGCCTCTTCCTCCAATGTTGGGGAGGGAGCAGTCCTGACCGTGATCCCGGCCCCCACCAGCACCCCCACGCCGCTTGTCCCGGAGGAGGAACCGACCCCCACCATCTCTCTCGCCGGAACGATCCAAGCGGGGGCTTACGTTCAAATCACCGGAACCGGCGGGGATGGGCTGCGCTTGCGTCACCAACCCTCTCTCAACGCAGAAATTGACTATTTAGGTTTAGAAGAGGAGACCTTCATCGTCATTGATGGGCCAAACAGCGCCGATGGGTTCGTTTGGTGGTACTTAGAATCCCCCACTGATCAAACCCGAAAGGGATGGGCGGTTTCAGATTACCTAGAAGCCGTTGTGGGTCAATAAAGCTACCCCGAAACACGGTTCTGGCTCGATCTTTGTGGAAAAATATGTGTTTTCAACCATCCGCTGAAAGCTTGCCGTTTTTATTCAGTCCGTTGTCAGGTGTACCAAGTGATTACGCAAATCGTGTCTTACGGCATAAGCGGCAGCTTCCGCGCGGTTGTTGACATCTAATTTAGATAAGATGCTGCTCACGTAATTGCGAACGGTACCTTCCCCCAGGTAAAGGACTTTGGCGATCTCTCGATTTGTTTTACCTTCCGAAACGTGGATAAGGACTTGTTTTTCTTGGTCTGTGAGATCAGAGAAAGCCAAGGCTTCTTCTTCTCGGGCTGCTTTTCGCACTTCCTGAAACACCCTTTGCGTGACGGATGGGTCTAATTGCGCTTCTCCTCTTCCAATGGCTTCAATAGCTTTGATGAGTTCGCTGCTTTCCACTTGCTTCAGCATGTATCCGGAAGCCCCAGCCCGAATTGATGAAAAGAGCATTTCATCTTCAGCATAAGTTGTAAGCATAATCACCTTTGTATCAGGATGTTTTTGGGTAATTTCTTCACAGGCTGTTATACCGGACCCACCCGGTATGCGAATATCCATAACCACAATATCCGGGTTATACTGTTCCACTTTTTTGACGGCTTCAGTGCCCGTAGTAGCTTCTGCCACGACTTGGAATTTTGTTTGCCGGTCCAGCAGAGACTTTAATCCTAAACGGACAACCTCATGATCATCAACTAGTAAAATGCGTTGCACTGTCATTTAATTTTTTCTCCTCAGTACTTCATGAAACAAAGTTTTCTGGAAACGTGAATACTCATCTCTCACCTCACCTTTCACGAAGCTTAGAATAATTATTATTTTGCGGTATCTTGTTTTTTCTCTTCTTGGTCGCGGTTATAATCTATGAAACGGTACCCCACACCCCGCTCAGTCAGAATATACTTGGGATCTGAGGGATTTTCTTCTAATTTCTTGCGCAGATAATTTACATATAACCTAACATAATGAGGCTCATCACGATATTCGAAACCCCAGACCTTTGTCAGCAATTGCTCATGTGTATTAACCCAACCAGCGTTTTTCACCAGATGATACAGCAAACGATACTCGGTTGGGCGCAGATCAACTTTCTCACCTTCAACCCAAACTTCTCTCCGAGAGAAATCTATTCTAAAACGTGAATCGACTTCAACGATGTCAACCTGTTCTTCTTGGAAAGTCTTTGTTCGCCGGAGAACGGCCTTGACCCGGCTGACTAACTCTCGGGGGCTGAAGGGCTTTGTCACGTAATCATCGGCGCCCAGCTCGAGGCCGTGGATGCGGTCTTCTTCCTCGCCTTTGGCCGTGAGCATTATCACGGGAACCGTATTTACTTCTCTGATTTTACGGAGGACTTCGAAGCCACTCATGTCCGGCATCATTACATCCAGGAGAATTAAATCAGGAAGCTGTGTCCGAACTTGTTCCAATGCTCCTGCTCCGTCATGGGCGGCAATGACGTTAAACCCATCTTGTTCCAGATTCAAGCGGATGAAACGCACCATGCGTTTTTCATCATCAACTACCAGTATTATATAGGCTGAAGGAATCTCCAAGTTAGTTTTGTTGGTATCCATTTCTTTACTCCCTAACGAAACTGACAATATCCTCTTCTTCCTCAGAGGGTAGAACTTCTATAAAATTGACCGTTGCGGTTGGCCAGTAGACAGTGACAACATTATGTTCTAAGAAAATCAAGTCTTTTCCATCTCTCGGGCGAGGATTAGAAACCTTAAGCAGCGTATCTGTAGGTTGGGGAAGTTCTTCTATTTCACCCAAGATTGGCTCAGTGTTCTTGATATGTAGAATAACTTGTGTAGGCATTTCTAACTCCAGACAGGTCTATTATGGAGAAATTATGTATCATCTCAAAAAATAGGGGACTGATGTCCCTCTACAGGGATGCTACGCGATAGGGCGATTTGGTATCGCCAAAGGCACAGCCTACAACCTAGGGTTGCCCACCGGGCGGGCTCGCTCTACGGTGTACAGCCCATGGGCTAGTGCGTGCCGTAGGCAACACCGTGAGCACCGCGATCGCCTAGGCAAAGTGCAACTTTGCACCGAAATACCATTTCGACCTACATTCCCCTGGAATATTGAGAAGTTACGTTGGAAGTTCTACGAGAATTACAGAAATATTGTCTGGTCCTCCCGCGTCATTGGCAGCTTCAACAAGTTCCTGGCAAGCTGCTTGTGGTGTGAGGCTGGAAGTGATAATAGCACCTATTTTCTGATTATCAACCACATTCCATAATCCATCGGAGCAAACCAATAATTTGCTCGCAGATGGCACTGTAGTTGAAATCAACTCCGGCTCGAAGACTTCCCCTTGACCTAGGGCACGATACAGCACATTCCTTTGGGGATGGACGGCGGCCTCTTCAGGGCTAATTTGCCCTAGCTCTTGTAATCGTTGAACTAAAGAATGATCTCTTGTCAGCGCTTCCAAATGTCCCTCTTGCGACACGGCATACACTCGGCTGTCTCCTACGTGGGCAATCGTCATTTGCTCCCCCACGATTAAAACAGCCGTAATCGTTGTCCCGCCTCCTCCCGCCTGGTTGAGGATGGCCTGATTGGCGTTCAATATCCCGGCCTGAAGAATTTCCTGAAAGGAGGAATCAGCCGGATGGGGAGATAGGCTAAAGAGGGGGATATATAACTCTTTGAAAACATGTTCAATCATGGCGCGAATGGCCAGTTCGCTGGCGACCTCGCCGTGTTGGTGGCCTCCCATGCCGTCGGCAACAACATACAAGCCTACGGGTAATGACGTGTCATTGAAAGTCAGCATTGTCGTCAGGGAAAAAAGGGCATCTTCGTTGTGGTCCCTTTGCCTACCGGGCGATTGCCCATATCCTGCGTTCAATTGCGTCTCAGAGGAAGAGGAACCCTTATACTCTAGGGTACCAAGCGGCTTGGTGGGAACTTCTAGAGGCTTAGCACGAATAGTATCACCCGCCTGACTCGTTTTTCCCTGGCTTGTTTGTGGGGACTTGAATAGTTGTTTTAAGTTCGATAAGATATTTGGCATAATAAGTAATGAATTTTTTAATAAAGCGAATAAGTTTGACAAGGACACATTCGCGGGTAGTGGCCCAATCATATTGGCTTCTGGCTACTCAATGTCATTAAGTTAAGCAAAGTTGGCTCTTTGGGATTTCGCGGGGTGCTCGGTTTGGATTACGGTGTTGCCTACGGCACGCACTAGCCCATGGGCTGTACACCGTAGAGCGAGCCCACAGGCTAGTGCCAAATCCAAACCATATCTGGGTAGCGAATGCGCTACACCACCACATACGGGGATTTGGCAATCCCCTCAGAGCAGAGACTAATGCAGAACCCCGTGAATTCCTAAAGACCCGCAAAGTTTTAATGAATAATCCCGAAAACTGATCGAGGGGGAACCGTGTTCCACTGGATTTCATAGTCGGAACCCACCGGAACACGGTTCCGGTTCGATCGTGGGAAAGTAAACGGCCCCTTATCTTAATATGACATTGAGTAGTAAGGTTCTAAGCAGGAAGAGCATAAACATGATAATCGGAGGAGCCAAAATAAACAACATCTTCTTTTACGACCGGTGAGCCAGTTATAGGGCCGTTAGTGCCAAATTCCCAACGCACCTTACCGTTCCTAGCCTCCAGACTATAAATCTTACCATCTATACTTCCAAAATATATGGAATCCTTATAAAGGACCGGTGAACCGTTAATTTGGTTGTCTACGGCATAACTCCATTCTACATTACCTGATTTCATATTCACACAATACATATTCTTATCGGTTGAGCCTACAAAAAGGTGATTGGCATTGGTGGTGGGGGTAGATATAGACCCGCCATTCATCCGGAAGCGCCACATTACCCATCCCGTGTTGGAATCGATGGCATAAAGGACGGAATATAGATAGCCCCATTAGCAAAATGAGGAGAGGCGGTCACCGCCCGTTTGGCCGCTACATACCATTGGGTCTTGCCACTAAAATCAAGACAGTGTATTTCTCCACCTTCTGTGCCAAAATATACTTTATCTGCTACTACCAGTGGGCTTGAGCGAATCTTGGAACCTATCTGCACTTTCCATGCCTCTCGTCCTGTGGCTGTGTTTAGAACATGTAAATGCTCATCATCGGAACCAATAAATACGTGATTTTCCGCAATGTAGGGAGAGGAATAAATTGGCCCGTTTGTGCTTCGCGTCCAAACATTATGCCCACCGCGCATTGATATCGCATACACCCTTTGGTCAACAGAACCAAAAAAGAGCTTGTTTTCATGAATAGCGGGTTTACTGGCAATGCCCCCATCCGCAGCGTACTTCCACTTGAAATCTCCTGTCGCCGCGTCTAAGGCATACATGTTATGGTCGTAGGCGCCAATATAAATCGCTTCTTTATAATACAGGGGAGAACCTCGCACTTCATCCTCGCATTTGAAAACCCAGAGCGGTTCATATGCTTTTTCCAAATATTCGCCAGTGTTTTCCATCAGATCATTATTCGATAACAAGCCCGTTTTCTTTGCAGCGTTTACCAGCCCTTCTTTCATATCCTTAGCGCTCACAAAGCGGTCTTCAGCGCTGTACTGTAAAGCAGTGTTAATAACAGCCTCGAACTCCAAAGACACATTGGGATTGATTTGACGAACAGGCCGCTCGTTGAAAGTGAAGGGAGGAAAAGCACGCGGGTCGCGATTAGTTAATACATGATGGAGCGTTGCCCCCAGGGCATAAATATCAACCTGTGGGGTAGCCTTTCCGCGATACTGCTCAGGGGGGGAGTAACCCTCAGTTCCAATCATGGTGCCTTTCTCACCGGCCTCGAAAGTTTTTGCTATCCCAAAATCCACCAGGTAAATTTGACCTTTCTTGGTAACGATAATATTGGCGGGCTTGATATCTCTGAAAATAATAGGTTCAGGCTCATGCGTGTGTAAATAATGGAGCAGGTCACTCAGTCTAATAGCCCAATTTAATACCTGCTGCTCAGGAAAGAAACTATTTTGGGATTTTGGGTGGGTTTCTAGATTTTTCCCTTTAACGTATTCCATAACCAAATATGACCTGGCCCCCAAAGTAAAATAATCATAAATGGTAGGGATAGAGACATGATTAACCGTGGCCAGAATATTCGCCTCACGCTCGAAGTTCTTGATAATCTTGGTGCTTTTTTCCTCATCTGTGGCCTGGTTGATCATCTCCTTAACAGCCACAATTTTTTTAACCGTAAAGCGCAAGTCGCGAGCCGTATAAACCGCCCCCATCCCTCCCCGCCCCAATACATCCTCAATCAAATACCGCCCTTCTAGTTTTGTTCCGACCTGAAGGTACTCCTGCGACCGGTTAGGCTCAAATGATTTAGTGATTTTTCGTGTTTTCGAAGGATTATTTTCCATTGACTAACACCGCTACTAATTAACTTGGGGCTAGTATACCACGAAATGAAAATAATCTCTCCCCAGGGACAGCAATTCTAAATATGAAGGTAACCGTCTTCGCCCCCCAACCCCCAATCCTGGGGGAGTCAGCCTTCCCCCCAGAGTTGGGGGGACAGGGGGGCGTGAATGGTTACGCCCTAAGATGTCCAACGCTGTCACGCTGGGTGGGATTGCCCATCCCCGCCGGGAAGAGGGCCGTCCCCGGCGGATACCGCCCCCGCTGGGGACCTCTCCCTGGGACCGGCCCCTCCCCCACGCGGCCGGGAGACTCCCCCGGGGGTTGCCATCCCCACGCGCGGACCATTCCTCCCCCTCCCACACAGCGGAGACCTTCGGTCACTTCCGGCAGAATGCAGAATAAGGTAAAATAGGTTAAAGACTACCATCGAGTGATCCGAGCTATCAGCCTACTTGTGAGTAAACTATGAAAAATTATGAGACATACCTTTCACCCTACACCTGGCGCTATGGAACTACCGCGATGCGAAAAACATGGAGCGAGGCCCATAAACGCCGCCTTTGGAGGAAAATTTGGGTCGCCTTAGCACAAGTTCAGACTCAGTTTGGCTTAGTGACCGAGGAGCAGGTTGCCGATTTGCAGGCCCACGCTGAAGAGGTTGACGTTAAGCGTGCTCTGGAAATTGAGGCCGAAATTCATCATGACCTGATGGCCGAAATCAAGGTCTATGCTGAGCAATGTTCCCTGGCTGGGGGCGTCATCCACTTGGGCGCGACCTCCATGGATGTCAAAGATAACGCCGTGGTCTTGCAAATTCGCCGCAGCCTGGATCTGCTTCTCTCCTCCCTGCGAGAAGTTTTGCATATTTTGGCTGCGCTTGTGGAAGAGCATGCCGCCACGCCCATCCTGGCCTTTACCCACCTCCAACCTGCTGAACCTTCCACCCTGGGTTACCGTTTAGCGCAATATGCCCAAGATTTAGAGGCGGATTACGGGGATCTGAGACGCCTGCGTGCTAATTTGCAGGGCAAGGGATTCACCGGCGCGGTTGGCACCAGCGCGTCCTTTGCCCAGTTGCTGGGAGCTGAGAACCTGGCCGAATTTGCCGCCCTGATGTCCGAAAAACTTGGTCTTCCCTTCTACCGGGCCGTGACCCAAACCTACCCTCGCCGTCAAGATTACCAGGTCGTGAGCGCGTTGGCCAGCCTGGGGGCCGTTCTCTATAAATTCGCCTTTGACTTACGGGTTTTACAATCCCCCCCCTTCGCGGAGTGGGCTGAACCTTTTGGTGCGGCACAAATTGGTTCTTCGGCCATGCCCTTTAAGCGCAACCCTATCCGGGCCGAAAAAATGGATTCTTTGGGACGCTTGCTGGCCCAGCTCCCCCGCGTGGCCTGGGATAACGCCGCCCATTCCCTCCTGGAGCGCACCCTGGACGACAGCGCCAACCGCCGCACGATTCTCCCCGAAGCCTTTCTCATCACCGATGAGCTTTTGCGGGTGACGAAACATATTTTGGGCGGGTTGCAAATCTTCGAGGGCGGCATCCAGCGCAACCTGGAAACGTATGCTCCCTTTGCCGCCACGGAGCGGGTGCTCATGGCCCTTAGCAAAGCTGGCGCGGATCGGCAAAAAATGCACGAACGCTTGCGCCGGCACGCTCTGGAGGCTTGGTCGGCTGTTCAACAGGGAGAGCCAAATCCTTTAGAAGACTTAATAGCCCGTGATCCTGAGATTGAGTCTTACTTAAACCCGGAACATCTCCCGGAGCTTATGAAAGTCACGGCGTACCTGGGTGATGCCCCCCGCCGGGCCAGGGAGGTGGCGCGAGATATTTTGGAGATGTTGGGGACGTGAGGCGTGTTTGGTATGTAGATTTTGAATGCCGAGAAGTCCGTCAACCTCGGCTAAGTAAGTCTTTGAAAGTTCCTTTATAACTTTCAGTCTACGTCACTTTATTTCGATGTGCGCAGAGTCTCCCGACCGCGCACCTGTCGAAGTGACCAATGGTCTCCCATCTAGGGAAAATGTAGTTCAAGGTTCTGGAGACCTACGGTCAGGACTAGATGGCTGGTCAGGATGCCGAAGGCATGCTACGCAACACAGCCATATCGAGTCACTTTATTTCGATGTGCGCGGTCGGGA
>JAANWX010000069.1 GCA_018263575.1 Chloroflexota bacterium
GGGAGACTGGGAGGCTGGGAGGCTGGGAGACTGGGAGACTGGTAAACTGGGAGACTGGGAGGCTGGGAAACTGGTGAGGTTGGTAAATTGGGAGACTGGGAGGCTGGTAAACTGGTGAGGTTGGTAAATTGGGAGACTGGGAGGCTGGTAAACTGGTGAGGTTGGTAAATTGGGAGGCTGAGAAACCAATGTACCAATATACCAATCCCCAATATACCAATTTTACCAGTATACCAATATACCAGTATCACCAACCTACCAATATACCAACCTCCCAAATTGCCAAAACGCTCCCTAGATATTAGAATGGAAACCAGACAGCGACACTGACCTACAAAGGAGCATCCATGGCACAAGCAACCTTTAAATTTCCCAAAGACTTTATGTGGGGGACAGCAACGGCCTCTCACCAGGTAGAAGGGCGCAACACGAACAATAATTGGTACCAATGGGAACAGGAAGGCCACATCATCCCCGGCCATACGTGCGGGTTGGCCTGTGATTGGTGGGGAGGTCGCTGGCGGGAGGACTTCGACCGGGCCGCTGAAGGGGGGCAAAACGCCCATCGTCTTTCCCTCGAGTGGAGTCGTATCCAACCCACACCCGACCGCTGGGATGAGGACGCTCTGGACTATTACCGCCAAGTCGTGCGCGGCCTTCACGAGCGGGGGATGAGGCCCATGGTCACCCTGCACCACTTCACCGATCCATTGTGGATCACGGAGCAAGGGGGATGGGAAAACGAGAAGACTGTAGGGCATTTTCAGGCCTATGTGGAAAAAGTGGTCACCGCGCTCAAAGAATATGTCACCTTTTGGTGTACCATCAACGAGCCTAATGTTTACGCCACCATGGGGTACCTGATGGGGGATTTCCCGCCGGGGAAAGGTGACCTGGGGAGCGCATTTCAGGTGATGACCAATTTGCTTAAAGGACATGCAGCCGCCTATCACGCCATCCACAAGATTCAAGCAGAGGCTGAGGTGGGATTGGTGGTCAATTATCGGGGAATGGTCCCTCATCGGGCATGGTTCCCGCTCGACAAGCTGGTGGCGGGGTTACAATCTCGCACATATAATGACTTCTTCCCCCACGCAGCGACGACGGGAAAACTGAAATTTCCTTTCAAGACCCTCACCGTATCTGAAGCCCAAAAAACACAAGACTTTCTAGGGATCAATTACTATACGCAAGACAGAGTGTCTTTTTCTCTCCTAGCAGTAAAAGAACTTTTTGGAAAACGCTTCTTTGATCCGCAAGACGAGGTCAGCGAAACTGGTTTTATCGCTAATCATCCCAGCGGCATGTACGATGCTATTAAATGGGGGAGGCAATTCAACGTACCCCTCATTGTCACCGAGAACGGTGTGGAAGATTCTACAGGGAAACTTCGTCCCCGCTATCTAATCGAACACATCCATCAAATATGGCGGGGGCTCAATCATAATTGGCCGGTCAAGGGCTACTTCCATTGGTCGCTGGTGGACAACTTCGAATGGGAGCGGGGATGGACGCAGCGTTTCGGTCTCTGGGAATTGGACATCGAGACGCAGACCCGCACCCCCCGCCCCAGCGCGGAACTTTACGCTGAAATCTGCCAAAACAACGCCCTCTCCTCGCAAATGGTGGAGGAGTATGCTCCGGAGGTGCTGGAAAAACTCTTTCCAGGTTAACCATATACCCCGTGCTGACTTATGTTATAATACTTTCTCATAGTAACCGTTCACCTACCTTCGCCCCCCAACCCCCAATCCTGGGGGAGTCAGCCTACCCCCCAGAGTTGGGGGGACAGGGGGCGTGAATGGTTACCTCTCATAAATAGAAATTTCAAGGAATCACAAGGAGAAGCAGGGGCTTGCCTTTGCTTCTTTATGATTCTGCAAGCAGTCGATTATCAACAACGGGTTAAAATTATGGCAGTAAAAGTATCACACAAACTTAGAAATTCATTCGAAGGCGCACTAGCTGGAGGAGGCGACCCCGCTACCTCACCCTTATATGTTTTTGGGCCTTTTCTAAAATTAATTGTAGTTGCCGGCGTGGCAGAAATCACTTTCGGAGCCTCAATCTGGCTGGTCATCCTCACCATTGGGATTGTCTCCGCTATGTACCGCCTGGTCATGTCCTGGGTGACAGATGGGAGCGGCGGAAGCGGCCTCAACGAAGAAGAATTTGGGGGATGGGCTGTCAAGATCAACGCAGCAATCACCTTTGTAGAATATACCCTGACCTTCTTGGTGAGCATGTCAGCCATGGTAACCTTCATAGCGGACCGTGTTCCACTCCTGAATGAAAGTATTTTGGGGATTCAATATCGGGCTTTTGTGGCCATAGCGCTCAGTGTGCTAACGGGCTGGTTGGTGAATCGCGGGCCCAAAATGGCCGCACGCGCCTTTGGTCCGGCTACAGCAGGTGTCTTATTGTTGTTATGGGCCATGATAGGGGCCACAATTTGGAAGCAAGGATTCCAGTTACCAGACCTTAATCTTTCGGCCTTTTCGGGAGAATACCTGCACTTCACGATTGGTGGCTATGTGCGGATTCTGGCGGTCATGACCGGCATCGAGGTATTTGCCAATCTAGTGGCCGCCTTCGATGGAGATGACCAAGTGCGGGGAAAGAGGGCATTCAATAGCCTCCTCATCATCATGGGCACTACGGCCGCGACCATGTTAATCGTCGGCCCGGCCATTAAGGAACTCTCCGATCCTACTAATCCGCACGTATCCGTCTTCACCCAAACCATGGACGCCCTCTTACCTTCACCCTTGCCCCACCTGGGAACGCTGGTAGGGATCGCTGTTCTCATGTCAGCTTCGGCGGCCAGCGCGCAAGGTTTGCAAAACTTATCCTTGGGCTTGAAAAAGCGCCATTATATCCCCCTCACCTTGGGACAACAAAATAACTACGATGTAGCCGATAAGCCGGTCTGGATCGAGGTGGGGATTGCCAGCGTATGTTTTTTGGTCATAGGCACAAATGAAGAGAGTTATTTGCCCATCTACGCCGCTGGGGTCTTCATCCTCTTGAGCATGACCGGTTGGGCTGTTACCAAACGTCTCATTCGTGAATTACGACAACGTTTTAGTATAAGCAAACTCCTCCTGGTGGTGGGCACCATACTTGCCTCGATTCTAACCACAGGAGCAACTGGGGTTATCTTCGAGGAGCGTTTTAGCGAAGGGGCCTGGACTTACTTTCTTTTCGTTCCTGTCTTATATGGCGTATTCACATACTCAAGGAATCGTCTGGGAACGCCCAGCCCAGCCATGGATTATCTGGGACAACTGGACTCCACACTCTTGGCAGGATTTGGATTTGGGCAAATGGCCCCAGTCTTAGCAACCGGTGAGGGTGAGATCAGTGCTGAAACGCCTCAAATATCCTGGGAACCTGAACCTATCGAAAAGAGTAAATGGCGAGGCCAAAAGCGGAATATCGAGAAAGTGGCTATCCTGCTGGACGGCTCCGTGTACGCGGCTCAGGCCCTGCCCATGGCCAAGCGGATTTGCCGCTCTACTGGGGCCGGCCTGACCTTGTTATCTGGCGTAAAAGCCTACTCACATGGCCCCCGTGAACAATTCGAAGCTGAGCTTTCTTCTCGAGAGGGCTATCTAAACGCGCTCGTAAATCAAATGCGCTCCAACGCTTACGATGTTGACTACGCTATCCGGCGGGGAGATATCGCCAATGTCACCCAGGCTTTCACAAAAACCAATCACATTGACTTAGTTATCACCACCACGCGTGGAAAATCAGGCCAAAAGCATTGGATGAGCGGAGGGATGTCCAGCAAATTAATGGCCAAACTAAATATACCCGTGATATTAGTACAAGGTGAACAGCCAGCCGAAATCGTTGACCCCTTCGAAAAGATCTTGGTGGCCCTGGATGGTTCTATCGTTTCAGAATGTGCTTTGCCCTACGCAAGCTTCTTGGCCCAAACCTTTGGGAGCGAGATCACCTTGATCTCTGTCCCTGAGGTGCCCGAGGTTGAAAATTATCGAGCTGCAGCGGACGTTGTCGAGGATTTACGACGGGAAGCCGAGTTCAAAATGCAAAACTTCTTGGACGCGGTCGCCCGGTCTCTGCGCGCAGATGGGATTAAGGTCAACACCTTAGTGCGTGGCTCTCGCTCGGCACATACCATCGTAGAGACCAGGGAAGAAGAAGGCTATGATTTACTCATCGTCACCTCCAAAGGACGCAGCGGGTTCGAGTTGACGATGATTGGCAGCGTGGCAGAGCGGATTGTGGAATACTCGGAAGGGTCGGTCTGTATTGTCCCCGTGCTCAACGGGGTTGATAAATCCTAAGTCCCAATCTCTCGAACATCAAGCACTTCCAAGACAATAGGCTCGAGGGCTTTCAATAATCTCTCTTGGGAAATCTCTGTCACTTTTAGGGTGCATCCCCAATTGGAAGGTCGCGTGCCTTCGAAAATATTAAGAGAAAGAATGATTCCATCCTCTTTAGCAATCGCGGCACTGACAACGGCCAATGAACCTTTGACATAGGGGACAAGAGCGGTCAACCGAATCCCCTTCTGTCTGCCACTGAAAACCTCCAACATGGCTTCTAAGAGATCGGTCTCCGTTACGATCCCAACCAGATTATCATCTTCTAGGACAGGCAGGCAGGTGACCTTATTCTCCACGATCAATCCAATCGCCTCTTCCAGCGGAAAATCAGGCTGCACATGAGGGACCTTTTGGATATCCACCTGCTTTACGTAGTGCTGTCGCTCCATAACCCCCGGGGAACCTTTTTCAGCCAAAAACCGCTCCAAGTCGTTTCGTGACACGACGCCTACCAAGCGATCATTTTCATCTACCACTGGCAGATGTCGGAATCGCCCTCCCTTGCAAAGAGCAATCCCAGCCAGGGGATCACTTTCCAAGCGTAGTGTGATAGGGTTGCGGGTCATGCAGTCTCGAACAAACATCATCTTCCTCCTTCGAATGCTAAGAGCCAGGCCTTTGTTTTCAAGCCTTGGGCACCGCTATAACCGTGGAGCTTGCCATCCGCACCCACCACGCGATGACAGGGAATAATCAACGCACAAGGATTGGTAGCCTCCGCCCGTCCCACAGCTCGCGCTGCGCGGGAACGTCCAATCTGGGCCGCTATCTCCCCATAAGTACGTGTCTCTCCATAGGGAATGGCGAAGGTTGCCTGTAATGTTTCCCGCTGAAACTCGGTCATCCCCGACCAATCAATCCCCACCTCGAACATTGTCCGCTCGCCCGCCAGGTAGCCTTGAATTTGACGGAGCAGGTCAGCCACCCGCTTATCTTCAGGAGCAGCCTTGGCTTCTACAGCAGGGCCTAGCTTGTGTGGAAATTGGTCAGGTTCATCGAGAAAATTCACACGCACAAGGCCATGCTCGGAGAATCCTACCCCAAGCACGCCTAATTGAGGGGTGGTAATCGTTCCATAGGAAATTGTTTTCATTGCTTATTCTCCTGTTCTAAGAATTCATTCTCTTGCACCATTATATCATTTTCGCAGGCCATTTTCGTGTTCGCCAACCCGATAATAGACAACTGATTGAATTTGTTCCCATAATCAGTATTTTGAGAAAACCATTCAGCGTATGAAAAGCGTATGAAAGCCGTAGGGGAAGAGTCAAGCAAAACGACCCGGGAAGTGTTAATATAGGGTTCATAAGAAAGTAAGTTTCTTTTCTTCTCCTCCTTAGAGAGAGCCGGGCAATGGCGAGCCCGGCTCTCAACGATTCTGGGGAGGCTTCAATTTCCCATGGTTCACCCTCATCCTAACCTTCTCCCATAGGGAGAAGGGACTGCCCTCTCACCTCAAATAGCCATGCCTTAAATTATTGGAATTTTTAACTAAAAATATTCCCCTTCATGCTATAATCTCACGCATCACGTTTTACTCATTACTCATTACTCCTCACCCCTCACCCCCTATGTCCTTCACCCATCTCCACGTACACACCCAATACTCTCTCCTGGATGGTTTCTGCAACGTCGATGACCTCGTCGCCCAAACCAAAAAACTTGGCATGCCCTCCATCGCCATCACCGACCATGGCACCATGCACGGTGTGGTCGAATTCTTCAAGGCGGCCAAAAAAGCTGAGGTGAAACCCATCATTGGCCTAGAAGGATATATGGCCGCCCGCACCATGCAAGACCGGGACGTAAAAAAAGATAAAAAATCCTCTCACATCATCCTCCTCGCAGAAAACCAAACCGGCTATAAGAATTTACTCAAAATAGCCTCCGATTCCCAATTAGAAGGTTTTTATTATAAACCAAGAATTGACCATGACTACCTGGCCGAACACGCCGAAGGCCTCATTGTCACATCCGCTTGCATGGCGGGAGAGATTCCCCGTGCTATAAAAAACGGGCAACTAAAACAAGCACGCCAAAAAATGGCCTGGTACTTCGATGTCTTTGGGCGCGACCGTTTCTTCCTGGAACTCCAAGAGCATGAAATCCCCGAATTGACTCAGGTAAATAAAAAACTCATCGAAATGGGAAAAGAATTCAACGCCCGTTTCGTGGCTACCAGCGACACCCATTATATTGAACCTTCCCACGCTCGTTTACAAGATATTTTACTGGCCCTAAAAACCGGAAAACTACTAAGCGACCCTGACCGGATGCGCATGTCTGGCACCGGCTACCATCTTCTCGCTCCCCAGGAAATGGAGGCCCTTTTTGGCCATATCCCCGGCGCCATTGAAAACACCTTATGGATTGCCGAACGCTGCAACGTTGACCTCAGTTTCCAGGAATATCACCTCCCCGATTTTAATGTCCCGCCAGGCCATACCGATAAAACCTTCCTCCGTGAGCTTTGCGAAAAAGGACTTCGCAAACGGTATGGGAACAGAGCCGACGACCCCGAAATCAGGGAACGCCTGGAATATGAGCTAGGCATCATCAATGATATGGGCTTTGATGCCTATTTCCTCATCGTGTGGGACATTTGCCAGCACGCCCAGGATTTGGGAATATGGTACAACGCCCGAGGCTCAGCGGCGGGTTCCATTGTCGCCTACGCCTTAGAAATCATCCCCTTCGACCCCATGCCGCACAACCTGATCTTCGAGCGCTTCCTGAACCCGGCCCGCATCAACATGCCCGATATCGACCTCGACTTCCCTGACGACCGCCGGGCAGAGCTTATGCACTACTGCGCCAAAAAATACGGCCACGACAAAGTGGCTCAAATCATCACCTTTGGGACCATGAAAGCTCGCGCAGCCATTCGCGATGTGGGCCGCGTGTTGAACATCCCCCTCTCCGAAGTAGACCGGGTTGCCAAATCCATCCCCAACCAGCCTCCGATGAGCATCTCCGAGGCCTTGGAAGAATCCGTGGCCTTCAAAAAAGTATACGACGATTCTCCCTACTTACAAAACCTGATCGACACCGCCAAAGAGATGGAAGGCACCTTGCGCAGCGCAGGGACACACGCCGCAGGCGTGGTTGTCACCGATGTGCCCGTCACAGAATACGCCCCCTTGCACCGTCCCACCGGCAATGTGGGCGATAGCCCCATCGACACCGTCACCCAGTTCGAGATGGATGTCATCGATTACCTTGGCCTTCTCAAGGTGGACTTTTTAGGGTTGGCAACCCTGAGAATTATGTCCCACACCAGCGAGCTTATCCAAGAACGCCATGGCATCCAATATACCCTGGAAAACATCCCCCTGGACGACGAAGAAACTTACCAACTTCTTGGACGAGGAGAAGCAATTGGCGTCTTCCAAGTAGAAAGCTCCGGAATGCGCCGTTACCTGAAATCCATGAAACCCACCAAATTAGAGCACGTGATTGCCATGGTAGCCCTCTACCGGCCAGGGCCAATGGAGTTTATCCCCAATTACATCAAACGCATGCACGGGGAGCAAAAAGTCTCCTACCGGCACCCAGACCTGGCCCCCATCTACGAAGAGACCTACGGCATCCCCGTTTACCAAGAACAAATTATGCACGGCGCGGTGGAAATCGCGGGCTATTCTCCCGGCGAATCCGATAAATTACGCAAAGCCGTCGCCAAGAAAAAAGAAGGAGAAATCGAAGAGCACCGCAAAAAATTCGTCGCTGGGGCTGTCGAAAAAGGCATGGACAGAGAAACAGCCCAAGCCATCTTCAAAGATTGGGAGCAATTTGCCCGCTACGGTTTCAACAAAGCCCACGCCGCCGATTATGGCATTATCGCCGTCCAAACGGCTTATCTCAAAACTCACTACCCCGTAGAGTACATGACCGCCCTCCTGACCGTCTACCAAGGCAACACCGACAAAGTCACCCTCTACGCTTCGGAGTGTCGCCAAATGGGCATAGAAGTCCTCCCTCCTCACGTCAATTATAGCGGTCGGGACTTCGTCATAGAAGACAACGCCCAAGGGAAATCTTGCATTCGCTTTGGCCTGGGCGCGGTAAAAAACGTGGGCGAAGGCCCCATAGAGGCCATATGCCAAGGACGAGGGGAGAACCCTTTCACCGACATCAACGATTTCCTAAACCGCGTTGACCTCCGCAAAGTTGGCAAACGGGCCTTAGAAAGCCTCATTCAGGTAGGCGCCCTAGATGACTTCGGCGACCGCCCGGCCCTCCTCGAAGCCATGGAAAGAATCATCTCCATTAGCTCGTCTAATTTCGAAGCCGCCGAAGCTGGGCAGCTTTCCATGTTCGGCACCGCCACCGGCCTCGAAGAAAAAATCTCCCTCCCTCCCGCCTCCATCCCCATTGGCCGCCGAGCCCAACTGGACTGGGAGCGGGAATTAATAGGCCTCTACGTCTCCGATCACCCGCTCAGCCCGGTCATGGACACACTAATAGAGCGCGTCAACTATTTTTCCCAAGAGCTGGCTGAGGCCGAGCATCACGAGCAAGTGAGCGTGGCCGGCATTGTCACCAACATTCGCCACTACCAGACCAAAAACGACAAGTCCATGGCCTTCGCCACCATCGAGGATATTCAAGGCACAATCGACCTGGTCATATTCCCGCGCACTTGGAAAAAATACGCTGACTACATCCAGTTTGACGAAATTATATTGGTGAGGGGGAAGGTGGATGCCGAGCGTGGCGAGCCAAAAATTCTGGTGGATAGTGTCATCAAAGAGATAAAGCGCGCTCGCACGGTGGATAAGTCCTCACCTTCTGTGGGGGAAGAGGAGACCGCCTCCCCGGAGATGACCGTTCGTGAAGTGGCAGCATCCTTCAGCGTCACCACTTCCACCTCGGAAGCCCCCCCCCCCCCCCCCCCCCACCCCCCAGGCACTCCCCCGCCCCCCCCCGCCTTCCCCCCCGACTGGGACACACACCCCGCCGAGAATTCTCCCCAGGAAGAGCAGGAAACCTCCCCAGCGGAAAACGGCCAACCCCGGGAGGAAGCCCCCGCAACTCGCAACTCGCAACTCGCAACTCGCAACTCGTCACCCGCCGAGTCTCCCCAGGAAGAGGAAGATGCCTCCCCAGCGGAAAACGGCCAACCCCGGGAGGAAGCCCCCG
>JAANWX010000007.1 GCA_018263575.1 Chloroflexota bacterium
GGCGGCATAATTGGGCAAATCGCAGTCTACCAAATCTACCCAACACGGTTGGGTTTCTACCCGTGAGGAAAAGTGTTCACTAATTTCTAGCTTGAAATGAACCATCTCAAAAACCCCTCTAGGAATATTTCCTAGAGGGGTTTTGAACTTAACAAGGTCTTCACCTGAAGCGGCAGATATGGTCTCCCTGCGGAGATGCTATGCGAAAATCTGCCCTACTCATCACCTCATTCCTCATCACCCCATTACTCATTACTCCTCACTCTTTACTTGAATTTCTCAAACGCCTCCCAGCCAGCGTAACGACCCATGCTTCCCAGCGATTCCTCGATGCGCAGGAGTTGGTTGTATTTGGCAACGCGGTCGGAGCGGGCGGGCGCCCCGGTCTTGATCTGGCCGGTGTTGAGGGCCACCGCCAGGTCAGAGATGGTGGCATCTTCCGTCTCGCCGGAGCGGTGGGAGGTGACGGCCGTCCACCCGGCCCGGGTGCAGGCTTGGACGGACTCGATGGTCTCGGTCAGGCTGCCGATCTGGTTGACCTTGACCAGGAGCGAGTTGCAGGCTTTCATTTCGATCCCCCGACGGACGCGCTCGGGATTGGTGACCAGCAGGTCATCCCCCATCACCTGAAGGCGGTCCCCCAGTTGGGCCGTCATCATCTGGAAGCCTTCCCAGTCATCTTGGGCCAGGCCGTCCTCGATGGAGACGATGGGGTATTTGTCGACCCAATCTGCCCAGAAAGCGACCATTTCTTCACTGGTAAGTTTTTTGCCTTCTGTGCGCAGGTTGTACAGGCCGGTCTCTTCCTCGTAGAACTCAGAGGCGGCGGGGTCGAGGGCGATGGATACATCTTCCCCCGCTTTATAACCCGCTTTTTCAATAGCTTCGAGGATGACTTCAACAGCCTCGGCATTGGCCTTCAACGCGGGGGCGTAACCGCCCTCGTCGCCGACCAGAGTGGCATACCCCTTGGCCTTGAGGACGTCTTTGAGGGTGTGGTAGATTTCCGCTCCCCAGCGCAAGGCTTCAGCGAAAGTGGGCGCGCCCAAGGGCATGATCATGAATTCCTGGGCATCGGTGGATTGCCAGCCAGTGTGTTCCCCGCCGTTGAGGATGTTCATCATCGGCGCGGGAAGGACGTGAGCGTAGACACCGCCGATGTACTGGTAGAGGGGGAGACCGACGGCTTGCGCGGCCGCTTTGGCGGTGGCCAGACTGACGCCCAAAATGGCGTTCGCGCCTAATTTGGACTTGTTTTTGGTTCCGTCCAAGGCTAAGAGCGTCAAGTCGATATTGCGTTGTTCGGTAGCGTCGAGGCCCATCAATTCTTTGTGGATTTTCTTGTTGACGTTTTTAACCGCTTGGGTGACGCTTTTCCCGCCGTAGCGGTCTTTGTCGCCGTCTCGCAATTCTAAGGCCTCGTGAATGCCGGTGGAGGCCCCGGAGGGCACAATGGCCCGCCCCAGGCTGCCATCTTCGAGGAGGACATCCACCTCCACGGTGGGGTTTCCCCGAGAATCTAAAACTTGTCGGCCAATAATATTTTTAATTTTAGTCTTCATAATCTGTCTCCATTTTGCTCAATAAATTTATTAAAAATCAAATTGTCGTTACTTGCTCAAAAGCCCACCTGAGCGCCAATGCGATTGGCTCGCTACCCAATACCCAACATCCAACATCCAACATCCAACCTCCAACCTCCAACCTCCAACCTCCAACCTCCAACCATCACTCATT
>JAANWX010000070.1 GCA_018263575.1 Chloroflexota bacterium
GGGGGGATTGCTGCTCGTTAGCCTCTTTGTTGCCGGTTGTAGCGGTGACAATACCCAGGCCTATGAATTAGCCCCGGCGGAAGAAATGCCCTCGGAAGTGCTTTCTGCCCCCAAGGTGGTCAGCGTATCCTACCGGTTCGCCGTCGCCAATCCAGAAATACTCAAAGAATTGCCCCGTTACTGCGGTTGCGGCGGGATGGGCCACACCTCCAATTATTCCTGTTATGTGGCAGAGGCGAACGCCGACGGCTCAGTCACCTTTGACGGGCACGCCCTGGGCTGCTCCGGCTCAGTCCGGCCCAGTCACCGGAAAAGAAGTCTCCGTCGCTGGCGGCGTTTTTTAATTTGACTTTCTTCTCGAATCAGCGTATACTAAAGATAAGGTTCGGAGGCAAATTACTTATGCGAATGGTCAACTCAAAAAAAATAGTTTTTCTCTTTAGTTAAAGCACGCGTTGCCAGGCTGCGTGCTTTTTTGTTATTTTATGATGGAGGTATATGCTTATGGATTCCGGAATGATCGGGAAGATTAAAAAGGCCAAAGAATATGCTCAAGAATTAGAGCGGATGGAATTTTCTAGCCTTGAAGTTTCTTTCAAGGGGACGAATAATATGCATGAGGTTAGTTATGAGGACGGAAAATGGCAGTGCGACTGTGACTATTTCCAGACTCGTGAGTATTGCAGTCATACCATGGCTTTAGAGAAAGTATTAGCAGGTTTGCTTCCCGAGTAGGTCATTCAAAAAATGAATAGTTAGCGTTGAAAGAATATTAAGATCCCTCTGGTTTGGGTTGCCCGCTGCCGGAGGGATTTTTGTGGTGTGCGTGCAAGTGTTGTCTGAATAGATTGACGCAAAAATCACCTGGGCTATAATGGCGGTTATGAAATATCATATTTGGACTTCCGGATGTCAAATGAATGTCGCTGATTCCCGCCTGGTATCCTCAATGTTGGAAAAACTGGGCTACGAGGCCACGAGCCGCGCAGAGGATGCGGATGTGGTTGTCTTGAATACCTGTGTTGTGCGCCAAAGCGCGGAGGATAGCGCAGCGGGGCGGATCAGCTCCCTCCAGGGGCTAAAGCGTAAACGGCCAGACATGGTCATTAACGTCATGGGCTGCCTGGTAGGGGCCCGAGAGGGAGGGTATCAGGAGCGCCTTAAAAAACGTTACCCGCATGTGGACGTTTTCTCCTCCCCCTCAGACCCCGGTCCCCTCGCAGCCTATCTCCTTCAAGATGAAAGCCGAGAATTTCTCAAATCCACCACTGCCCGGCGTTTCGCCTTTATGGATGAGGGCCTTCCCCTCCCCAAAGACCATGAAAACCTGGTCGCCACCTATGTAAGTGTGGTTTTGGGGTGTTCCCATGCCTGCACGTACTGTATCGTCCCCTATCGTCGCGGCCCTGAGCGCAGCCGTCCCGTCGAGGATGTGGTCAACGAGGTCAAGTCCTTGGTGAGTCAAGGCGTAAAAGAGATTACCCTCTTGGGCCAGATTGTGGACCGCTATGGGCTTGATCTGTCCCAAAAACGAACCTTGCCCGACTTGCTGCGAAAAATACACGACCTGCCTGGGTTGGCTCGTTTGCGGTTTTTGACCTCCCATCCCAACTGGATGACGGACGAGTTGCTTGATACCGTGGCCGCGCTCCCCAAGGTGATGTCGCACATTGAAGTTCCCATCCAATCTGCTGATGACGAAATTCTGGCGGCCATGAAACGCGGCTATACGGCTGACGAGTATCGCCAGCTTGTGCACAGAATCCGGGAGCGCATTCCGGAGGTGGGGATTGCTACCGATGTTATTGTTGGTTTTCCGGGTGAAAGCGAGGCCCAATTCCAGCGCACATACCGTCTGGTAGAAGAACTGAGAATGGACGTGGCTCACCTGGCCCGCTACTCACCCCGCCCCCACACCGTAGCCACACGCCGCATGGAAGACAATGTCCCCGACGAAGAAAAATGGCGCCGCTTCCGGCTCCTGGAAGAACTTCAGGAAGGGATTGCCGGGGAGATCAACGCCCGTTACCAAGACAAAGAGGTGGAAGTGCTGTTCGAAGAGAAAGTGCGCGGTCGCTGGCGGGGGCGGACGCCGAATAATAAATTGGTCTTTGTGGAGAGTGAAGATGATTTGCGGGGCAAGATTCTGCCTGTGACCATCACCTGGACGGGGCCGTGGTCTATGCAAGGGGCCGTGGAGTAAGTGGCAAGTGGCGATTTATCAAATCGCCCTACAGTGGGAGCGAACGGTTAGTACAGAGGAGATTGGATGTAGGGAGCACACATGCTAATCCGAAAATTCAGGAAAGTGGCATTATTATTTTGCGTTACGTTGGGCTTGCTCAGCGCGTGTACCATGGCGCGAGGGACGGCCATGCCCACTTTGAAACCAGGCGCGGTTTATACCCTCGCAGCGCAAACGGTCTCGGCCCAACTGACTCTCTCCGCTGATGGAACTCCGCAGACGGGCGCAGATTCAGCACAATCCCCTACCAAAACCCTTGCACCTAGCCCGACCCCTGTCCCCGATAATGTCTTGACACAAAATGCTCCCCCGCCAGAAGACACCCCCTCCCCCGGTGAAGAACTTTATGATCATCTCACCTTTCTGGAAGACGTTACCTACCCAGACGGCGCGGATGTACCCCCGGGAGCAACTTTCACGAAAACCTGGCGGCTAAAAAACACGGGAACCCACACCTGGACTCCGGGATACTCCCTGGTCTTCGAGCACGGAGATGCCATGGGCGCACCTGCCTCTCTCCAGTTTACGGCAGATGTCGTTGAACCCGGAGAAATCATTGATGTTTCGGTAGACTTGATAGCCCCGGAAAACCTCGGCACGTATCAGGGATATTGGATGCTCCGCAACTTGGAGGGAGAACTTTTCGGCTCCGGTGACCTTTCTGAGCCTTTTTGGGTAAAGGTGGACGTGGTAACTGGGTTGGACGTAGCCTTTGACTTCAACGCTTACGCTGATGAGGCCACATGGGGAACAGGAACCACCCCCCTCGATTTTACCGCTCCCGATGAGGATGCCTTGGCCTTTGGTCCCTCCACCGAGGTGGGCGATGCCTTTGTCGATTTGCGAAACAACCTAAATTTAGAGAATGGCCGCAAATCTGATTGGGTGCTAGAAACCTATCCCTCACCGGGAGTCAATAAGTATCTCTTTGGCAAATACCCTACCTACACCATAAATGCCGGAGAATACCTGACAGGAAAGGTGGGCCTTCTTGCCAATCCTGGTGGCTCTTGTAGTAACGGGGACGTAAGATTCCAGGTTAAGTACACTGTCAATGATGACCTTTCAAGCATGGAAACTTTGTGGGAAGAAGACAAAACCTGTGATGGCATGCTTCATGATTTCCAAGTTGATCTTTCTGATCTGGAAGACCAAGAGATTCAGTTCTATATCGTCGTAATTGCCAATACGTCCACGGAGGAGAATCATGCTATTTGGGATTCGTTGGCTGTGAAACGATAAGAATTCATCCATCATTGATCTTGATTCGCCTATTTGTGGTAACTACTCACCCATGTCATTTCGACGAGGTTTCGGCGTGGTTTTCCGCCGATGTTTCAGCCAAATACAGGCTGAATTGGGAGAAATCTTTGTTTCGACCAGCGATTCGCCTCTATGAGCGAAAGATTTCTCACTCCGTTCGAAATGACACCTGAGTAGTGACTATTTGTGGAAAATAGGGTAAAATTAACTTGTTCGATTGAGTTAATCACTGAGAACACGAATTTAACTGAGGAATACTCTCTATGCCTAAACAAGACGATACACCTAAACAAGTCATTGATTCCTATCGCAAGCGTCGCGGGGATCAGGGGCAAAATTGGCAAACGATCCTGATATTCATCGTGGCAACGTTATTGCTGATTGCGGGAACAGGGTTCCTGGTTTTCTGGCTCACGGGGACAGAATTTTCAATAGGTACAATTTTCCCTTCGGATACGCCTACCCCCACGAGCACCCCTACGCCTACCCCGGTTACGCCCACGGCCACCCCTTCACCGACGGCAACCATCGTCGTCCCTACCGATACCCCCACAGTTACGCTAACCCCCACCCGCTCTAGTGCGGTGATCTATGTAGCCCAAGAGGGTGACAGCCTGTACGCCATTGCTGAACAATTTGAAGTTGATCTCTTCACGCTGATTGTCGTCAATCGGGATCGCGAAGACTTTGCCCTTGACCCGGTTAACCCCTTCATCCGCGTGGGAGACGAGATTCTGATTCCCGCCCCGGGAGAGGAAATCCCCCCCGCAACCCCCATCCCCCTAGATGCGCCGGCGGGAATGCTGGTAGCCTACACGGTTCGCCCCGGAGATTCTGTCCAATCCGTTGCTCTAAATCTCCGCAGCACGCCAGAAGACATATTTGCGCGCAACGAGTTCATTGAGGAAGACCAAGAAGGTCTACTCTTTGTTGGGCAAATTATCAATGTCAGGGTCAATTTGGTCACTGCGGTCCCAACCGAGGAAGGCCAAGACGAAGGGGAAACGCCACAAAATACGCCGGGGTCAATTTCTACTTTGACACCGACGCCATCCCCTTAAAGCACATTTTCCCCTAGAAAACGAGAGCCGGGCCTAAACAGCCCGGCTTTTTTGTATGCGGATGGGATCTTCTCAAAACTAAGAATCTGTTTCCCCAAGAATTGAATCCAGCGCGGCTTGAATTTCTTCCCGCACTTCCGCGGTTTCTTCCTTGCGGAGGGCGGCCTCCAGGGCCTGCAGGGCGTCACCGCTGCGGATTCTGCCCAACCCCCAGGCTGCGTGTCCCCGCACCAGGGGTTCGCCATCCCCCAAAGCGGTCACCAAGGCGGAAACGGCTCCCTCTTTCCCCACATTGCCCAGAGCGACGGCAACGTTGCGCAAATATCCCCGGCGTTTGCTTCGCTTTAGGGGGCTGCCCTTGAATTTACGGTTGAAGTCCTGAGGAGAAAGGGCCAATTCTTCCTCTAATATGGGATTGGCGACCTCGGCCCGAAAGGCAAGCTCGGCTGGGACCTCATCATCGCCGGCAAAACGCTCATTCCAGGGGCAAACTTGTTGGCAAATATCGCAGCCGAAGACCCAGTCTCCCAGGAGGGGGCGAAGCTCGCTGGGGATGGCCTCTTTTAGTTCGATGGTCAGGTAGGCAATGCAGCCATTGGCATCCAGGGTGTGGGGTGCGCGCAGGCTTCCGGTGGGACAGGCATCCAGGCAGCGGGTGCAGTCTCCACAGCGCGGCGTGGAAAAAGGTTGGTCGGGCACAAGCCTGATCCCCAATAAGATTTCGGCCAAAAAGAAATACGAACCCCGGCGTGGATTGATGAGGCAGGTGTTTTTCCCAATCCAGCCCAACCCGGCCCGAGAGGCGAGTTCACGCTCCAAAAGGGGGCCGGTATCGGTATACCAGCGGTTGGGCACGCTCTCCCCCGTTTGCTTTTCAATGAATTGCACCAGTTTTTTTAACTTGGGGGGGATGATGTCATGGTAATCTCGATTCCAGGCGTAGGAGGAAACTTTTCCAGATCCTTGGGGGGGGGGGGGGGGGGGATAGGGCAGGGCCAGGACGAGGATAGATTCACATTCCGGGAGGATGGCCCTCGGGTTGGCCCGTCTGTGCCGCGCACGCTCCGTGGCCATCCACCCCATTTTGGCGTGGTGACCGGCCTTCAACCATGCCCGGTAGAAATCCAGGTGCGGGGGAGGGTCAGGTGTGGTGACCCCTACCAGGCTGAACCCGAGATTTTTGGCTTCGGTTTTGATGGCTTGGGTGAGTTTTCGCATAGTCGCAAGAGGGGCAGGTTATGGCAGCCAGCGCGGAGAGTAGCCGTTGATGACCAGGCGCGTGTTCTCCTCCCCAGAGCGGGTGATGGTCCAAATTTCAGGCGCTTCGGATAGCTTGGCGTTGTTGTAGCGCACATAGGCCAAAAGCTGGCCGTTGGGATGCCAGACGACCTTGGTGTGGTTATAGTCCGGGGCGTCTGTCAAGGGGCGAGCGTGTTCCCCATCGGATGACATAACCCACAATTGGCGTCCGGGCGTCCAGCAAGAGGCTACCAGGCATTTGCGCTCGAAGGCAATCTGGTCTCCGTCGGGGGAGTAGACGGGGTTGACATCTTCCAGGTAATTTTTGGGCGTGAAATCGCGTTTTAGGCCCGTTCCCAGGGAAAATTCCAGGAGATGGCGTGAGGCGGTCCCGGTCCCTGCGAGGAAGATTTCAGTGGCCAGGAAAGTATCTCCCATCAGTGACCAACTCCCAGATCCGCCGGTTTCGTTGGGAAAGGTAACCGTTTCCCCATCGCTTGGGTTGGTGAAAAGGAAGGCTTGCGCGGTATGGTCGTAAAAGGCCAGCCATCCCTCAGAAGACCAGAGAGGATTTTCGGCAAAATGCCCACTCTCTGAAACTGAGCTTGTGAGCTGATTTTCTATGTTGTAGATGTGAATGCTGGGGTCAATATCGGCGGCTTGTGGGATTCTTTCGTAGGCCATAAACTGGCCAGTGGGAGAAATTTTTGGAGAGCGGCACAGGGCCAGGGAACAGTTGAGCAAAGGAAGGGTCTCTCTTGTACGGCGGTCAAAGACATAAATGGCGCTCTCTTCGCTCGAATGCCACACACTATAATAGATCTTGGAGCCATCCGCGCTGATGTCAAAATCCAGCACGCCATAGGGGTAAGTGGTCAATGCCTGGTTGTTCCCCGTTTCCATGTTGAGCGTATACAGGTTGCTGTCCCCATCCGCGGGCCAAAGGTAGATAAGGTGAGCGGGGCTGATCTCAAATTCCCAGGCGTGGCTCCGCAGGAGAGGCAGGCCGCGTTGAGATTTCGCGCCGGAGTCGAGGGTGAGGGTGAGGGTTTCTCCGCTGGGCCAGAGCTGATGGGGGGTGAGTGTGAGAGCAGTCCTGCTCTGATTCCACGTGACCTCGCTTGCCTGGGGAGGTTGGAGGGCGAGACGCTCTTCTACACCCTCCGCTTGCATGGGGCGGGTGAAGGTGATTTTGAGGGCTTGTTTCCCCTGCAGCGGCCCGGCGGCGGGGAGGGGATCAACGCTCTCCACATTGGGCGCCATCCACCAAGCAACCAGCCCGGCGGTGAACAATAGGCCAATGAGGAGGGCAATCAGCTTGTTTTTCATAGGGATATTATAATCGAATTTTCTCAGCTTAGGCTCAACTTGATCGTGGTATCGTTCGGTGCTATGGGATAGCGAAGGTTTTACGGTGTTGCCTCCGGCACGCAGAGCGAGCCCACGGGCTAGTGCCTTGGGCACGCCGCTGGCGCAACCGAGTGGTACCGCTCGGTGCAGCCCAAGGCTATGCTACGCGAAGGACACCTTCACTATCATCGGTGGGGCACCTTCACTATCCCGAGGAGTCAGCAGACTAAATGCAATCGCCCTGGACGCGCACGTTGGAAACCTTGCCCCCTATCTTCGAGATGATACAATTTATCATCTCAACTCAACAATTTAACACCCAGTATCCAATATCCCCAAAAAAAATCCCAATATCCCTTAATACCCAATCCCCACTATCCAATCACCCCCCCCGAGGTACTTATGCCAACCCCCATCGTAGAATGTGTTCCCAATTTTTCAGAAGGCCGCCGCCCAGAAGTGGTGCAGGCTATCAAAGACGCCATCGCCTCCGTAAAAGGCGTCCATGTTTTAGATTCCTCCTCTGATGCTGATCATAACCGCAGCGTGCTCACCTTTGTTGGTTCTCCCGACGCGGTTGAGGAAGGCGCTTTTCGGGGCATTGCCAAGGCCGCCGAGTTAATTGACCTCGATACGCACAATGGCGAGCATCCCCGACTTGGCGCTACGGATGTGGTTCCCTTTGTGCCTATCTCCGACGTCAGCATGGAAGACTGTGTAGCGGTTGCCAATCGTCTCGGTAAACGCGTGGGCCAAGAGCTGGAAATCCCTGTCTACCTCTACGAAAAGGCCGCCACCCGTCCCGAACGGGTGGGATTGGAAAAAATCCGCCGAGGCGAGTATGAGGCCCTTAAAGAGGAAATGGGAACCAACCCCGCCCGTGACCCCGATTACGGCCCGCAGCGCGTAGGCCCAGCGGGGGCAACGGTAATAGGCGTGCGCGAATTTTTGGTGGCCTATAACGTCTACTTGACCACCGACGATCTCAAAATTGCCCAAAAAATAGGCCGAGCCGTGCGCCATTCCTCCGGGGGATTGCGGTATGTAAAAGCCCTTGGTCTCCTGGTGGATGGCCGCGCTCAGGTCTCGATGAACCTGACCAACTTCCGCAAGACGCCCCTGGCACGGGTGGTGGAATTCATTCGCCGCGAGGCCGAGCGCTATGGGGTAGCCATTCACCACACGGAGTTAATTGGCCTTATTCCCCAAGAAGCCCTGGTGGATGCCACTGTGTGGTATACCCAGATGGATCAATTCCAGCCGGAGCAAATTCTCGAGCAGCGCATGTACGCCGTAAGGGAGGAGGCGGAAGCTCCCGATTTTTTAGACGCTCTGGCAGCGGGAACGCCCACGCCGGGCGGGGGTTCGGCATCTGCTCGTGCGGGAGCAATGGGGGCCGGGCTGGTCTCCATGGTGGCCCGTCTCACCCTTGGCAAGAAAAAATATGCCTCTGTGGAGCGCGAAATGCGGGACTCTTTAGCAGAGGCTGAAGCCCTGCGGGCCGAGTTGGCAAATTTAGTAGAGGCTGACGCGGCCGCTTTCAACCAGGTTATGGACGCTTACCGGCTACCCAGAGACGCTGAAGGGCGTTCAGAAGCCATCCAAAAGGCGACCTTAGGCGCTATTCAGGTTCCCCTCACGGTCGCGGAGAGGGCCTTGCGGGTTATGGAGTTGGCCCTGCAAGCAGCTAGTATGGGCAATTTCAACGCCATTTCCGATGCCGCTGTAGGCCTTAACCTGGCCCAAACGGCCCTCACCGGTGGGGTGTACAACGTGCGCATCAATTTAGGAGCGCTCGAGGATGAAAAGGCTAAAGAGGATTTTCTTGCCAAAGCAAAGCTTCTGACAAGAGAGTCTGACGCCTTAAAATCCCAACTTGAAACCCTGCTGGTGGAGCGGGGAGGATTTCCGGCCATATGAAACTTTGGCGGCGGGTTTTGTGGTTCGTGATTAGCCTTGGGTTGGTGTTAGGGGGGCAAGCGTGTTCCGCTCCCGTTGAGGAGGTGCCCCGGAATCAGGGAACCGGTTCCCCCCCGGAGAGTTCCCCCACGCCAGCCACGACTGCTCCGGTTCAGCCCACGGTGGGGCCTACGGGGACGTCCACCGCCAGTCCTCCCTCCCCCACACCCACGCCAAATATTTTTCCTCCTGTTGGTTCTCAGGGCGAACATTTCATCTTCACTCGTCCCCTTGATGTGGAGGTAGATTTTTCGTACCGTTACGGGAGCACGCAAAATGGCACGCGAGCCACGCATCACGGTTCAGATTTGTTGGCGGAATGCGGCACACCTGTGCGGGCGGCCGGAGAGGGGGAGGTGGTGGTCGCGGGGGGAGATTGGCAAACGGTCTACGGCCCCTATGAA
>JAANWX010000071.1 GCA_018263575.1 Chloroflexota bacterium
CGCACACCGTGAGGGCATGCTTCGCGAAGACTCTGCGCACAATCCTCTCCTGGGGGATGCCCAAAGGGCACAGCCTACAACCTAGGGTTGCCCACCGGGCGGGCTGCACACCGTGAGCAGAGCGAGGGCTAGGGTGAGGGCAGGGACTGAACGGTTACTAAATTTATTACCGCTCCCTTAGTATAGCATTAAATTTAAAAAACGTCAGTCTCTAAGCGATGTTTGCGGAACTACACTTTGGTCTTTCCCCAACTCTGCAAAACGGCGGTTGAGGGCTTCTTCTACAATATCCGGAACCATCGAGCTCACGTCACCATTCAGCGAAGCAATTTCCCGCACGGTTGAACCACTCAAAAAGGTGTGGTCTTTGTTGGTAATAAGGGCAATTACCTCAATATCGGGGGCCAGCCTATGGTTGGCCAAAGCCATGCGGAATTCGTACTCGAAATCAGAAAAAACTCGCAGCCCCCGCACAATGACCTGGGCATTGATGGCCTGACAATAATCAACCGTCAATCCGCTGTATCCGGCGACCATGATATTGTCTAAGCCGTTCAGGCTATTTTCGACCAGATAAATTCTTTCTTCCGGTGAAAAAAGAAGCTTTTTAAGCGGCTTATCATAAACCGCCACGACAACCTCGTCGAATAAACGAGCTGCTCGCCGTGCGATGTCGATGTGTCCATAATGGATGGGGTCAAAAGTCCCCGGAAAAACAGCTTTTACCATAAATGCTCCAAGTATTATCATTTGCACGCACACCATCATTGCAAGCAATGTGCCAGGGATTTGCGTGGGACCTGGTTTCGCGCAAGTTAACTAATATCGCCGCCGTTCTCGTCGGGCCAAATCAATTTTACCCTCTCCCAGAGGGCTTTGTGTTCCGGGCGAGATAAGGCAGGGTCGTTTTTGAAAAGAGCTTGAGCGTGCCGGCGGGCTTTTTCAATCAGCCGCAGGTCTGTCATATTGGCTAATTGCAATTCTGAGTAACCAGATTGGCGAGTGCCCAAAAACTGCCCCGGCCCGCGTTGTGCTAAATCTCGTTCGGCAAGCTTAAATCCATCGTTGGTTTCGACCATGGCCAGGAGACGCTCGTTCTCGGTCGCTTCAGCGCCACCCGGAACAAGGAGGCAATATGCCTTCTCCCCTCCCCGCCCCACCCGGCCCCGGAGCTGGTGGAGCTGCGCCAGCCCAAAGCGGTGCGCGCCCTCGATGAGCATGACGGTTGCTTGGGGAATATCTACCCCGACCTCAACCACCGACGTGGAAACCAGAATCTGAGTCTCACCATCCCGGAACTTGGCCATCACCTCTTCTTTTTCGTTTTCGGGTAATCTCCCGTGTAATAGGCCTAGCTCATATTGTGAAAAGACGTCTGCTTGCAAGCGGGCGTGTTCTTCAACGGCGGCCTTTTCCTGGAGTTTATCACTTTCTTCTACCAGGGGGTAAATAATGAAAGCCTGGTTCCCTTTTTCAACCTGAGCGCGAATGAGACTATAAGCGCGTTCTCTTTCCTTGGGGTAGAGGATATACGTATCCACCGGTTGCCGGCCGGGGGGCATTTCATCGATAATGGAAACATCGAGGTCACCATAAACCGTCAGCGCCAGGGAGCGGGGGATGGGCGTGGCCGTCATCACCATCAGGTGGAGATTTTCGCCCTTTTGGCGGAGCGTTCCGCGCTGGTTGACGCCAAAACGGTGCTGTTCGTCAATGACAATCAATTGTAAATCCTTGAATTTGACCGTTTCTTCCAGCAAGGCGTGCGTGCCAATCAGAACCTTGATTTCTCCTTTTACTAACCCTTCCCGAATGGCCTCTTTCTCTGCGGCCGGTGTAGCCCCGACCAACAAACGCACCTCATCCTTCGCGAGTTCGCTTCCAGTCCCAATTAAAACCTCGCGCATACTTTCGAAGTGTTGCTCAGCCAAAATGCTGGTGGGGGCCATGAGCGCCGCTTGTGCTCCATGCCGGGTGACAATCAGCATGGCCATAGCCGCCACCACGGTTTTTCCTGAGCCTACATCGCCTTGGAGCAAGCGGTTCATGGGATGCCCCGAAATCAGGTCATTGCGTACATCAGAGAGGGCTTTTTTCTGCGCTTCCGTTAGCGTAAAGGGTAGACGGCTCAACTGCGGCGCCAGCCAAAAATTAGGACTCTTGAAAACGCGCCCACGTTTCCCTTGCCAGACTTGTTTTTGGTGCAAGACGCCCAACTGAAGGGTGAAAATCTCATCGAAGGCTAAACGGTGTTGGGCCGCTTTAAGATTCTCCTCCGATTCGGGGAAATGGATATTGACCAAAGCCTCGGAGAGGGGGATTAAACTGGCCTCTTCCAATAGCGCTTGCGGGAGCGGGTCTTCTACATAAGGGGCATAGTTTTTTATGGCCTTGTGCGCTATCCCCCGCATCCAGCGTTGGCCTATGCCTTGTGTGAGAGGGTAAACGGGCGCGATTCGATTCGTGTGCAGCAAGATTTCATCCAATTCCTCCCACTCCGGATTATTCATCGTCAGGCGGCCTAAATATTGGTCTACCTCCCCCGAAAGGACGACCTGCTTTGCCCTTAATAATTGCCTCGCAACCCAGGGCTGATTGAACCAGGTTACCCGCAGCGGGCCGCTTTTATCGCTGATAACGGCCTCGGCCAACTGCATTTTGCCGCTCCTTACCGTGCGGGTGGAGGCTTTTTTCACTGTGCCAATTACGGTGACACTTTCTCCGTATTCTAAATCTCTAATGGGCTTCAATTTTGAATAGTCGTCATGCCGGCGGGGGAAGTTGTACAGCACATCTCCCACGGTGGTCATCCCCAGGTTTTCTAAGGCCTCAGCGCGTTTTGGCCCAATGCCAGAGATTTCCGTGAGCGGGGCTTGCATGTCCACCTTAGGGGTGGGGGCGGGGGATGGCTGGGCCTCTTTCGGCGTGGGGGCTGGTTGGGATGGGGGGGAGATGGCCGGTTTGGGGGACTCTTCCTGGGGGGAAGCGCTCTCCGCTGGGGCGGCGTCTTCTTCTTCGGGGGTCGCCACCTGGGGAGCGGTCACCTCTTCCTGCGGGGAGTCGTCTTCCGGTTCTGCAGAAGGTTCCTGCGCGGGAGGCTCTTCCGGCGCGGCCGAGAAGCCCGGGCGGGTTTCTTCCTCCGCGAGGGCCGCGGCAATGCTTGGCTCACGTTTGATCCGCCGCCACAGTCCCACCAGGCTCACCTTGCGGGATTTTTCGCTCAGCCTGTGGTAATCCCGCAAGCGGCTGGATACGGCCTGGATAATGGATTCCGGCAAACCATCCGCCCGGGCTTCTCCTTCCCAGGTAGAGAGAATGCTGCGCAGCCCTCCCATGACTGATTCGTCGTCATAACCGCGTTTATCTTCTAATCTAAAGTATTTGCGTAGTTTTTCGATTGATTTTAGCATAGGTTCTATTTTACCACTCCTGCAAATCCTAGCCCATGGGGGCCTACGTGTGTTCCGATTACGGTTGTTACGTTGACGGTTAATGTGTCTTCTGGTAGTTCGAGGTTGTAGTTGGCCAAGAGCTGCTGGGCCTCTTCTATGGCGTTGGTGTGAAGTATGGCCAGATACTCCAGGGGGCCTAAGTCATGAAGCAGGCTCAAGAGACGTTGAAAGCCTTTTTTTCGCGAGCGGGAAAGACCCAGTTCTAAGACGTCTCCGGCTTTTATTTCTAAAAAGGGTTTGATGTTCAGCAATCCGCCCAGGCGTGCTTTGGCCCAAGAAACCCGCCCGCTGCGGTGGATGTAGTTCAGGGTATCCAGAAAAGCGATTGTTTTTACTTTGTTTTGGATATTTTGTATGTGTTCTAGAATTTGTTCTGTGGGCAGGTTTTGGGCGGCTGATTTTGCGGCGGCGATGGCCTGAAATCCTAAGCCCAGCGAGAGTTGCTGGCTGTCTATTACTTTGACTTTGCCTTTGAATTCTTGGGCTGCGATACGCGCCGCGTTGAAGATGCCGCTTAATTTGCTGGCGGCATGGATGGAAATTATTTCCGTGAATCCTTCTTGGAAGATGTGCTGGTAGAGTTCTTGAAAACTTCCTGCGGAGGGGGCGGCCGTGGTGGGGGCGATGTTCATGGAGGGCAGGCGTGAATAGAACTCGTTTCGGGTTATGCCTACCCCGTCGAGCATGGATTCTCCCTCTATGACCAGGATGGCGGGTATTTGGAAGATTTTATATTTTTCCCGCACCTCCTGGGGGATGTCAGAGGTGCTGTCGGTGACAATGGCTTTTTTCAAAATGGCTTCCTTTTTTGGCAAATGAAACCGGCGGAAAACGGTATCTCTCCGCCGGGGGTGAGTGATGAGTGATGAGTAATGAGTAATGAGTAATGAGGAGGTTACGTTTTACTCTTTACTCATTATTCACTCTTTACTCAATAGAAATGATAAACTGATAATGGGGCTGCCCGCCGTGCTGCATTTCTACGATTTGGTCGGGGTAGGCTTTTCTTATATCATCGGCTATTTTATCGGCCTCAGGTTTGGTGATGTTATCGCCGTAGAAGAGGGTGATCAATTCGTAATCTTGGGTCTGAGCCGCTTTTAAGAATTCGAAGCAGCCTTCATGGAGAGTCTCGGCGGCGGCCACTAATTGCCCATTATGGAGAGAGATAATCTCTCCTTTTTTGACATCGATGCCATCGATTTCCACGTCGCGGACGGCGGTGGTGATTTCACCACTTTCTACTTCTGTGATCATAGTCAGCATCTTCTTTTCCACATCATCATGTTCTTGTCCTGGCATGAGACACAACATGGCCGCTATGCCCTGGGGGATGGTGCGCGTGGGTATGACTCGGACATCTTTGACAGACATTTCCGCAGCGGACCTGGCGGCCATGAGAATGTTTTTATTATTGGGGAGGATGATTATTTTGTCCGTGGGGAGGTTCTCGAAAGCGTTCAAAATCTCTTGGGTGCTGGGGTTCATGGTTTGGCCGCCTTCGACTACCGCGGCGGTGCCCAGGCTGGCAAAGATGCGCGTGAACCCTACCCCTGGTGAGATGGTGACTGTTGCTATTTCGCCCGGCTCAATGGTGGCGAGTTTAATTTCTGACGACTCATCTTTTTGGGGCTGTTCCATTTGCTCCATCAGGTTTTCAATGTGAACTTGGGAGACGGTGCCGAGGGTCATGATGTAATCTATGGGCGTGTAGCGTTTTTCGGTGGGGACGTGTATGTGCATGCGGTACATGCCTTCTCCCTCTCCCATTTGGATGGAAGTGCCCATTTCTTCTAAATCTTGATAGAAATTTTCTAGGTCTAGGCTTCCCTCCGGGTGGAAGTCTACCACGACTTCGTAATCTTGGCCTGGCTCCATAGCGAATTGGGCTTCATCTACTCCAATTGTCGAAAGGGGCTTCACGCTGACGAGGGTAACATCCAAGGGTTCTTGGTTGATGTAGCGGAGCATGCCTTCGAAGATGTAGAGCAGACCTTTCCCACCAGCGTCAACGACACCGGCTTCTTTGAGGACATCCAGCAGCTCCGGGGTTCGCTCTACTGATTCACGGCCTTCTTCGACGACGGCTTCGAGAATTTCGAGGGGGTCTTGGGTTTTCTCTACGGCTGCTTCCGCGGCGGCGGCCATGTCTTTAGATACGGTTAGAATGGTGCCCTCAACGGGACGGACAACGCCCTTGTAGGCTGTATCACGGGCCTCAGCGAGGGCCTGGGCCAGGTGGGCCCCATCCAGGGTGGGCACGCCATCCAGGCCGCTTGCGAATCCGCGCCAAATTTGGGAAAGAATTACTCCGGAGTTTCCGCGAGCGCCCATCAACGCGCCTTGGGCTAAGTCGCGGGTAATTTCCCCCACATCACGGGAGGGTGAGGTTTCTATCTCGTCGTAAGCGGATTGGAGGGTAAGCACCATGTTTGTGCCGGTGTCTCCATCGGGGACGGGAAAGACGTTTAAGGCGTTGATGATTTCCTGATTGGTTCGCAGCCAGGATAAGCCAGCTTTGAGTAATTCTTTGAAAAAATCACCATCTATTGGTTGGGGGTCTTGTTTTGTTTGGGTACCATTCATATGTTTGCTCCTGTTTTTGCGCCGCTGGTGTGCTAGGGTTTCTCTAATCCTCGGCGCTGATACGCAAACCTTGGACGTGGACGTTGATTTCGGTAACGGGAAGGCCGAGGGCCTTTTCTACGTTATATTGGACTGTGTTGGCCACACTGGCTGCCACAGATTTAATCCGTGTGCCGTATTCAACAATGATATAGAGGTCAATAACAATGTGGTGCTCATCGTACTCAACATCAATGCCATGGGTGGGGTCTTTGACAATGGCGTTCGCTAAACCATCGGCGATGTTCTTAGACGCTAAACCGACCACGCCGTAAGAGCGCTGGGCGGCCTGATAGGCTATGGTAGCGATCGCTTGGGTTGAAATGTGAATGTTCCCTAAGGGAGTGATTTCTTTTTTCATTATGCCTCCATATAATGAGTATCTGTTGGAAAAGTGTTTGTTTTTGGCCACCTTGAAACCTGGTCGCCTTTATGGTACTATTGGCGGGCTTGGGGAAAGGAGACCCGAACTACGCGGTTGTCCTTTCTAGAAAAAGCGAGACTATCTACTTTGGAAACGTTCTGATTATACCAGTTGTGAGGATTATAAAAAATGGCTAAATGCGAGCATTGTGGAAAGACCACTAAATTTGGGCAAAATCGGCCTTGGTCGAAGAAAGCGACGAAACGGAAGTTCAAAGCGAATTTGCAGAAAGTAACTGTCTATGAAGATGGAAAGAAACTTCGAAAAACTTTATGCACGCGCTGTATTCGCACCTTGTCGAAAGTTAAGACCTAATTTGTCGTTTATAACACTAATTCGAACCCTTCGTTGTGGGCTATGCTAAGCTGAGCTGCTTATTGTAGCCCATAATTCTTTAATACCGGCCTCGATGCCCTGGGGGTGTTTGAAAATTGCGCTCGCGGCGACAAAGACATCAGCCCCTGCCTCCAGCACGGCGGGAATAGTTTGCGGGTTGATGCCGCCATCTACTTCGATTTTTGCTTTTGGATTCACTTTTTGTAGTTCTTCCTTGATGTGTGCTATTTTGGGAACTACCTCAGGGATGAATTTTTGGCCGGAATAGCCGGGATTGACAGTCATAACCAATACTAAATCCACAAAAGGTAAAACGGGAAAAATTGCTGAAGCCGGGGTGCCGGGATTGAGCGTGACACCCGCCTTGCAGCCTAAGCTGTGGATGGTCTGAATAGTACGGTGGATGTGAGGGCAGGTTTCGATGTGTACCGTCAAGGTGTTGGCCCCTGCTTGGGCAAAGGCCTCGAGGAGCGACTCGGGTTTTTCAACCATCAAGTGCACGTCCAGGGGAAGTTGGGTAATCCTGGCGCATGTCTCCACGATAAATGGCCCCATCGTCAAATTAGGGACATAGTGACCATCCATGACGTCAATATGAATCCAGTCGGCGCCGGCTTTTTCTGCCTGAGTAATTTCTGCGCCTAGTTTCGAGAAATCGGCGGAGAGGATAGAGGGGGAAATCAAGTAATCTGCATGCATAGATTTTTATGGATTAAGCGAATAATAGACCCAAAGCCAGAATGGTATCAATCCCCCCACGGCGGCCAAAGCCAATAATCCCAGAACTACGGTGCTCCATTCGATGTCCTTTTTCACCGCTTCAGGGGTTGGGGTGGCTTGTGGGAGGGGAGCCGAGACGTTGAACTGCTTGGTCATTTCGGCACTTTTTTCGGGCTGGGCGAAATTAATTAAAATACGCCCTAATTGATCCGCGGTCCGGTAACGAGCTGCGGGTTCTTTCGAGAGGACTTTGAGGATGATCTTTTCTAGGGTGGGGGAAAGGGCCGGGTTTAATTCCCGGGGCGAGGGTGGCGCGGAAAAGCGGTGCATGCGTGCTAACTCTATTGGCGTCTCTGCTGTGAATGGTAATTGCCCGGTGAACATTTCATACAGGACAACGCCCAGACCATACACATCGGACGCGGGGGAAGGGGCATTACCGGCGGCTTGTTCAGGTGAAAAATAAGAGGGTGACCCCCAAACTGAGTCCGTCTGCTCGTCTTGGCTGACTGACGCTAATGCACGGGCTATTCCAAAATCCGTGACTTTTAACCTGTTATCGGGCGTGATCAACATGTTGTGAGGCTTTATATCGCAATGGACTAGTCCGGCCCGGTGCGCATACCCCACCCCTGCGCAGGCCTGGACAAATAAGCGGGTGGCCTTTTCGAGGGGCAGCCCTCCGGGGTTGTCGGCAATTATCTTTTTAAGGTCTTGACCAGGAACATATTCCATGACAATGAAAAGGCGTTCCTTATCTAGTCCGAAGTCATGAATGGTGACAATATTGGGATGGGAAAGGTTAGCGGCCGCTTTGGCCTCCTGACGGAATCGCTCCTGAAAGGCTGGGGAGCGGGAAAAATTTTCCAGGAGGATTTTTACGGCAATGGTACGTTCCAGCATTAGATCGCGGGCTTGAAAGACCGCCGCCATTCCCCCCCGCCCTAGGGGCTTTTCTAGCTGATAACGATTATTGAGAATAGGGTCCATATGCTAATCTTAACACGTCGTCTTGAAACGTCGTCCTGTTGATGCCAAAAGGCTTTTGAATCTGATTACCACGCTCGAAGGGGAACGCCAATTCCCCGATTGTGAATTTTACTGAACTTACCTTTCCAAATGCAATCGCCCTACCATTGTACCAGCAATTCTAAATATGAAGTATACGTAGTCGGGGTTTCTACGCCAAGGGCGCACACCGTGACCCCGCAACTGCGAGATGGTACCCCTTCGGGTACACCAAATGGGTGTGCTCGCTTTGCGTACCACCGGTATGCATGCCCTGTGGGCAACACCGTGTGGCTTCGCGAAAATCTCGACTACATTTTTGGGATGGTTCATTATTGACTATACACTTTCTAAAATTAATGTGTCGCTGCGAGGAACGTTTTCTGTGACGTGGCAGCCTCCCGGTTAGCAATTGTGCCGTGAAATCAGGGAGATTACGGTGTACAGCCCGCAGGCTAGTGCCACACCCCCAAAGTGCGGGGGTTCGCAATACCAACGGGTATACCCTTGCGGTATGACATATGGTTTTTGGAAAAAGTGTTAACTAATTTTCAGCCTGTTTTGAACCATCCCACTTTTTTCACTAAATATGAAGTATACGTAGTCGGGGTTTCTACGCCAAGGGCGCACACCGTGACCCCGCAACTGCGAGATGGTACCCCTTCGGGTACACCAAATGGGTGTGCTCGCTTTGCGTACCACCGGTATGCATGCCCTGTGGGCAAC
>JAANWX010000072.1 GCA_018263575.1 Chloroflexota bacterium
GAAAAAATGTGGCTCAATTACCTGGAGACCTGCGGTCAGGACTAGATGGCTGGTCAGGAGACACAGCCATATCTCGGTTCATGAGGACATAATTCTATAAAGATACTTTTGCATACCTACTTAGAGGTCTCTGCCCTGAAGATCTTTAGGGTTTGCCTCAATTTTCACCAACAATCTTTTCGTGTTCCAAATTAAAATACGAAGATACCGTTCTATCCTAGAACTGGTATAATTGGTTTGCTGAGTTGCTTAGCTATCGTTCCCATGTTTTCCATTCACTATGAATACAACTGACGAAATTAAAGACCGTATAGATATTGTTGACCTGGTTTCCGAGAGCGTGGAGCTGCGCCGCTCGGGGAAGAGTTATTCCGGCTTTTGCCCTTTCCATGCCAATACCCAGACGCCGTCCTTTGCCGTTTTCCCGGACACCCAGACCTGGTATTGTTTTGGGGAATGCGGTGAGGGCGGGGATATTTTCAACTTCGTGATGAAAAAAGAGGGCTGGGATTTTCCGGAGGCGTTACGGCACATGGCGCAACGGGCGGGGGTTCAGCTCAGGCCCTTGACACCCCAAGAAAAAGAGAAAAAGGAAGAATATGCCCGTCTGCGCAAGCTGCTCGAGGATGCAGTCACCTTTTACCGCCACAACCTCTATAACACGGATGCCGGGAAAATGGCCTTGGCGTATTTACACGAGCGCGGCGTAAACGATAACACCATCGAAACTTTTGGGCTAGGGTACGCCCCCAACTCCTGGGAAGACACCACGAATTATTTCAAATCCCAAGAGTATAGTGTGGGGGAGTTAACGGAATCCGGCCTGGTTTCCGAGCGGGACGGCGGAGGCGTTTACGACCGTTTCCGGCACCGGCTGATGATTCCCATCCGCGACCGAGGGGGGCGGATGACGGGCTTTGGGGCGCGGACCCTCGACCCGGACGGTGTCCCCAAATATCTCAATTCCCCGAAAACGGCCTTATTCGACAAGGGTAAAATTCTCTACGGGTTGGACAAATCGGGAAGAAAGATTCGCGAGGAGGATCAGGTCGTCATTGTAGAAGGGTATATGGGCGTGATTGCCCCCCACCAGCATGGGTATACCAATGTGGTAGCCACCATGGGCACCGCCCTGACAGATGATCATCTGGGGCGGATCAAGCGCTACACAAAACGCATTGTCCTGGCCATGGACTCGGATGCGGCCGGAATCAAGGCCACCTTGCGCGGCCTGGAGGTTGCCCGTGAATCCCTAGACCGCACCACCGACCTGGTATTTGACGCGCGGGGATTGCTGCACCGGGAGGCCCGCATCCGGGCCGATATTCGGGTGGCAACCCTCCCCCCGGGCATGGACCCCGACGATGTGGTCAACCAGTCCCCAGAGGGATGGGAGCAGATTGTGGCGGAGGCCCGACCGGTTGTCGTCCACGTCATGGAGACTCTGGCTGAAGGGCGTGACTTGGATGACCCCAAAACCAAGAGCGAGGTCGCGGCCCAAATTCTGCCCCTGATTGAGGATATTCCCAGCGCAATTGAGCGCGACACGTATATGCAGCGCCTGGCGAGAATGCTCGAGGTTGATGAACGGTCACTGCTCAGCTACCGCCCCCCCCGGAAAGGCCGACCGTACCACCAACGGCGCCCACGTCCGCCAGCCCCACCCGCCGACGAGGAGGGCAGTGGTCAAGTATCCCCCCAAAAAAGAAGGGAAACTGTTTACGAAGCTCATTGTGTGGGGTTTTTGATCAGGAACCCAGAATTGATGTACCAGGTTGACCGGCGTTTGAGCGAGGCTGGCCTGGAACGCGTCAGCAAGAAGGATTTTCGGAATGCAGACCATCAAATTGTCTTTGAGTTGGTGCGTAAATCTTTGAACCAAGAGGAGGTAGAGCCGGCCAACCATGTCCTGGGCCACCTTCCTATAACGCTCGCCGAATCGGTGGATGAGTTGTTGGCGCACACGGCCTCATTTGATCCCAAGACGGATAAGGTTTTAGAGGATGTCTTACGAGCCTTGCTGAATTTGCGGCGCTGGCACGTGACGAGCAAACACGCTCACTTGCGTTATGTCTTAGAAAATGAGCAAGAAAATGGTGACTTCAAGGCCACCGAGTATCAGAAATTGGTTATGCAGAATTTGTCTGATTTGCATAAAATAGATAAGGCCATGAAGCGTTATACAAGCAGGACCGCGGCCTTGGAGCTGTAGGAGCAGCTACTATGATGGCAGCAATCGGAGATGACCCAGTTCAGATGTATTTGAATGACATTGGCGCTATTGACCTTCTGGAACGGCATCAGGAGTTCTGGTTGGGCGCACGCTTGCTCTCCACGCGCCGGATGTGCAGCATCAGGGAGGAGCATCCCTTCACGCGCAACGGAGAAGACACGCCGGTTAATTTTTTTCTGGCCCTGTACGATGACCTGGGTGTAGCGTGGCGAAGGGTTCGCGAAGATATTATCCGTTTGGAGTTCGAGTGCCCGGATTTAGCCTCGATCACGGAAGAAGCCGTGACTTTAAGAGAAACCTGGGATTTAGAACCTCCTTCATATACGCATGATTATTTAGACAAAGATTTATGGGGCAAGGATGTCAGGTGGCGAGGTGTAGCGGATAATATTTTTACGGTTTTTATTGCTTTCTACACCTTCCCGGAAAAGGTTAGCGCATGGCTAAAGGAGTATGTCCTCGAGACGGAAGGTGAGCTGCCCCCCTTAGAAGACTTCGAGAAACGTTTGCCAGGAGATGATGCACTCCAGAAAGAAATTGATGCTTTGTGGAGCCGATATTATGAAGCATATCATGCGCTCATTCGCGCTAATTTGCGCTTGGTGGTCAGCGTGGCCAAACGCTATACCGGGCGGGGTAATTCTTTCTTGGATTTGATTCAAGAAGGAAATGTGGGCTTGTTGCGCGCGGTTGTAAAATTTGATCCTGCGCGGGGATATAAGTTCAGCACGTATGCCACCTGGTGGATACGACAATCGGTAAGCCGCTCGATTGCGGATAAAGCTCGCACAATCCGCATCCCCGTTCATGTCTTCGAGACTGTGACCAATTTGCTCCGCATCAGGCGCCAGTTGACGCAAAAATTAGGAGAAGAGCCTACAAATGAAGACATTGCCTTAGAAACAGAGTATCTTGAACTTCAAGACAAGAAGATCATCCGCAAACACCTTCAACAAGGAGGCACGCTCCCTTTGGCAGTAAACCGCCGGTGGCAGAAAGCTACTCATAAGGTGGCTCATTATTTACGGGCGGCCAAAGAGCCTATGTCTTTGGACCATCCCATTGGGGATGAAGAAGATAATAGCCTGGGTGATTTTGTTGAAGACAAAGATGCCTTAGCTCCTCTCGAAGCCACGGCGCGGGAGATGATGCAAGAACAATTAGAAGCCATGTTGGATAATTTATCTACCCGTGAACGACAGGTTTTAGAATTACGCTTTGGATTACGGGATGGGATATCACACACCTTAAAGGATTGTGGACAATATTTCAATGTCACCCGGGAGCGCATCCGACAAATTGAAGCCAAGGCGTTGCGAAAGTTGCGTAATCCAAGCGTGTCTTCTAAGTTGGAAGATTTTTTATGAGTGCGGTGAAGGTGTTTTTTGCTTAACATGGCAATAAAAATTGAAAAGGAAAAATTAACATGACGAAAACATATACCTTAGAACAAATTGATAAAATAGCCAATGAAATCCAAGGACGAATCGATATTCACCCCAAGATAGCCATGATACTAGGCTCTGGCTTAGGGAAGCTTTCCGAATTGGTTTCTAATGCCGTAGTAATTCCCTATAATGAGTTACCAGAATGGCCGCTTTCGACTGTGGAAGGCCACGCGGGGAATTTGGTAATTGGGCAATTAGAAGGGCAAGATGTGTTGATAATGAATGGTCGCCTGCATTATTACGAAGGTTATTCCCCCCAGCAAATCACCCTCCCTATCCGCGTCTTTCAGCGCTTGGGCATAGAGATTCTGGTTGTTACCAATGCCGCCGGGGGTATCAATCAAACTTTTGTGCCCGGAAACCCAATGCTGATTACGGATCAAATCAACTTATTGGGCATGGCTGGACCCAATCCGCTCCGAGGACCAAACATGGAGGAGTTTGGACCCCGTTTCCCTGATATGAGCCAAGCCTATGACCGAGAATTAGGTCAGATTGCCAAGGAAGAGGCACAGGAGATGGACATCACGCTTTATGAGGGTGTTTATGTCAGCCTGGCAGGGCCTACTTTCGAGACTCCGGCTGAGTTGCGTTTCTTGCAAACCATTGGCGCGGACGCGGTGGGCATGTCCACCGCGCCGGAGGTTACCGTCGCCCGGCATAGTGGTTTGCGAGTCTTAGGTATCTCTGGGATCACGAATAAGGCCAGCCTGGATGGGGAATCTGCTGCTTCTCATGAGGAGGTCATGGAAACGGGGAAGAGGCTTATCCCAAAGATGATGAAACTGCTCAGAGGTATTCTTAAACGCTTGCCCTGCTAAGTAGCGGCGGGAAAATGGGGTACGAGTTCATCTTAGCGAAGGCTGTACTATGGAAATTCTCAGTTTTTTTAAAGAGTACGAGATCCTCATCTATCTGGGATTGGGATTACTTGCCGCCTGGCAGATGCGGAAGTTCATTGTGGCTTGGCAAGAATTACGGGCAGCAGCCTTTGGGCTTGAGATGGAGAGCGCCCAGGGACGGCTCAACCGCGCGGCTGGCATGTTGGTCTTCTTGTTGATTTGTGGGATTGTGGAGTTTGGCCTGGTCACCTTTTTGCTTCCCGCCTACCCGGAAGCGGAACCGTTGGCGACTCCGACCTTGGATCTGTTGGCCACCCCGACCACGACTCTGCCGGCTCCGGAAGTCTCCCCCCAGGTGGAAGCCACGGGCGCGCCGGAGGAGGCCATCACCGCGGCCGGCTGCATCCCGGAGGAGGTCTTGATCACTTCCCCCGAAGATGGGACCACCATACGCGGCATTGTCGAGGTGCAGGGAACGGTCGATGTCCCTGATTTTGGCTTTTATAAATTCGAAATTACTCGGGCGGGAACAGACGATTGGCTCACTATCCAAGCCGGTGAGGAGATCGTCCAAGAAGATAAATTAGGAACTTGGGATACTTCTCAACTTGAGCCGGGTAACTATAATTTACAATTAGTTGTGGTAGATAATGAAGGGAATCCTCGCGAAGCCTGCGTTGTTTCCGTCTTCGTGGAAGCCCCCGCTGAGGAATAGCTAAAAGGAGATTCTTATGCCAGAGATAGAAATCCGCCCGGCTTTTTCTACAGACATCCCAAAACTTATTGAACTTGACCATAATTACCATACAGACCATGTCTGGCAAATGGCATTAAAAAACTCAGATAACCAAAAGCAGATCGCTTTCCGCGAGGCACGTCTTCCCCGCACGATTCGCGTCACTTACCCTTATCAACCTGAAAAGCTAGCCGATACCTGGACACAGCGAGATATGCTCTTGGTAGCTGAGGGAGTGATGAGGCTTGTGGGTTATATTGGCTTGAAGAAAGGCATCACTCCCCAAGGGGCATGGATCACAGATTTGGTGGTAGACAAAAACCTTCGCCAGAAAGGCATTGGACGCGCGTTAATGTTTGCCGCCCAAGAATGGTGCGAACAAAATGGCCTTGTACATTTGACAATTGAGATGCAGTCCAAAAATTATCCCGCTATTCAGTTCGCATATAATTTAGGGTTCGAGTTTTGTGGCTATAACGATCAATACTATCAAAACCAGGATATAGCCCTATTTTTCTCAATCAGATTATGATTATCGGTATTCTTGAAACAATCAATCAATTCCTCACGGCGGGAATAGCCATCACCGCTTTTTCACTGCTCCTGTATGCCTTATCGTTTAATCTCAAAAATCGAGTAGCCCGCTCTTTTGCCTTTATTATGGGATGCGTGGTGGTGGTCTTTGTGGGGGAAGCGGTCGTCAGTGTAGTCGACACAAATCAAGGCATCGAAGTTTGGGCGCGGGTTCAATGGGTGGGGTTGGTGTGTTTGCCAACTGCTTATCTACAGATCTCAGATGCCCTTCTGGCCACAACGGGAAGGCCTTCACGAGGCCGACGGACTTTCTTAATACGGCTTACCTACCTAATCACGGTAGTATTCTTGGTCACCATTCCCTTGTCTGTGCTGGTTGGCCCTTTGGTCTTCGAAGAAAATGTTGCTCCACACTTGGAAAGAACGCCTTTAGCCTGGGTGTTTTCGGTTTATTACATGCTGAGCATGGTTTGGGCTTGGATCAATTTTGCGAGGGCGTATAAGCGAACAGTGACCACATCCAGCCGGCGGAGAATGGCGTATCTGATCGGAGGAGGACTGGCCCCCGCCTTAGGTTCTTATCCCTATTTATTGTTTGGGGCAGGTTTTGCAAACACTCATCCTCTCCTCTTCTGGGGAGTGGCCGTCCTGAGTAATATTTTGGTTTCCGTGTTGATCGTCATTATGGCTTACTCAGTGGCCTTCTTTGGCGTCCCCTGGCCGGATAGAGTTGTGAAACGCCGCCTGGTTAAGTGGGTGATGCGCGGCCCGGTGACGGCCTCAACGGTCCTAACGGCAAGCACCATCATGCGCCGCGCCGGGGGAACATTGGCCGCTTTTGCCCCTGTAGTGATGGTGGGAACCCTGTTGGTGATGGAATACATGATCACCATGTTGGCTCCCATTTGGGAACGGATGTTTCTGGGCGGAGGCCAAGAACGCCTCAAGCTCATTCAAGCTCTCGAAGAACGCCTCTTGACCACAAGTGACTTGCGCCAGTTGTTGGAAGCCGTTCTCGCCGCGGTTTGTGACCGCCTACAAGTGGAGGAAGCATTTGTAGCTTCTGTAGATTTTCAGGGCCTGGAGTTCCTTGTGACCATGGGTGAACTTGATGATTTCCAGGAGAAGAAGCTTTCAGATAAGATGTCTCAGGTGATTGGTCAACAAGAGAACCACGACCATGAATACAACTATTTTGATTGGGGAAAGTATTGGCTAAGCCCCCTATTCAAACAAGACAACCCAGAAATATTATTAGGGATTCTTGGTATGAGGCGACCAGATCAGGACTTGGATGAGGAACAGCAAGAAGCATTATTCGTTTTAAGACAACGGGTTTCCCAGGCTTTAGAAGATCGCTATTTACAGCAACAAGTGTTTACCTCCTTACAAGATTTAGCCCCCACAATCAACCGCTTACAGCGCCTTAGGGCGGTCGCCCGTTATGATGGCACAAACGCTCTCATAGCTCCCAATGGGGAAATCGCTCTCGAAGAAGGCGTTATGGTGGATTGGGTCAAAGAAGCCTTATCGGATTATTGGGGAGGCCCAAAGCTTTCTGAAAGCCCTCTTTTGCAATTACGAGTCATGCAGCGTGCTTTGGATGAACATGAAGGAGTATCTGTAAAAGCTGTACGGGCAATATTAAAAGAAGCAATTGAAAAAGTCCGCCCGGAAGGAGAGCGAAAATTTACCCTGGAATGGATTTTATATAATATATTGGAGTTGAAGTTTTTGCGGGGGCGTAAGGTACGTGATGTCGCCAAGCGTTTGGCAATGTCGGAGGCTAACCTATACCGAAAACAAAAGGTGGCCATAGAAGTTGTCGCTAAAACCATCATGGAAATGGAACACCAAGCACGTGCTGAAGAAGCGAACGAAAATGGTGACCAGGAATAGCCCATAAATTATCCGGAAAATAATGTTACAATAAAGAATAGACCTTCACCGAACAGTCAATGCCATTACCAGAAATGATGTCATTTCCAACGAAGAGAAAAACCTTATCAAGTAAAGTAAATTGTGTGTTATGGCAAAACACTGGTGGATCTTAGTTGCCGGAATAATCATAGGGCTGTTGAGCGCGGGGCTGATTTTGGTTGCTAGCCAGCCCCCTCGAGGGGCGGCTATCCTATTACGCCCTCCCCCTTCTCCTGCCCCGGTAGTTGTCCATGTCACCGGCGCTGTCCATGAACCTGGTGTTTATACATTACCGGCCAATGGCCACGTGGAAGATGCAATCCAAGCCGCGGGGGGTATGACAACCGAAGCGGAGAGGGACTTGGTGAACCTGGCAGAGCCACTCCAAGATGGTTTACAAATAAGCGTTCCTCGAGAAGGTCAACAATCATCTGAGAGCATTACCACCACCACAGGAAAAACGGAGAAAGAAGAGAGTAATGGAGAAGAATCTGCCTCGCCAACGATTTCTCACCCCATCAACATCAACACAGCTACCCAGTCTGAGCTAGAAAGCTTGCCCGGTATCGGCCCAGTAACAGCCCAGAAAATCATTGCTTATCGCCAAGAGAATGAATTTAAAATCGTTGAAGACATCCAAAAAGTCTCCGGGATTGGGCCGGTTACTTTTGAAAAGATTAAGGATCTAATTAGTGTAGGAACATCATCTCAATAAACTAAGTAAGTCTTTGATAGTTCCTTTATAACTTTCAGACTACGTCATTTTACTTCGATGTGCGCAGCGTCTTCGCGAAGCATGCCCTTGGGGTACCCGACCGCGCACCTGAAGTGACCGAAGGTCTTCGCGATTACGCAGTATCTCTTTAGAGAAGCATACCCTCCAGGGTGCCCCTCTTGGGAAAAAATGTGGCTCAATTACCT
>JAANWX010000073.1 GCA_018263575.1 Chloroflexota bacterium
ATGACCCTTCCAAGATCGAGGAAAAAGAATCCACCGCCATGCTGCATTACGCCATTGACCACGGCGTGAACTATATTGATACCGCATATCCCTACCACCGGGAGCAGAGCGAACCCTTTGTGGGCCGCGCCCTCGAGGGCGGTTACCGGGAGCGGGTCAAATTGGCCACCAAGCTCCCCTGCTGGAAAGTGGAAAAAGAAGCTGATTTTGACCGTTTTCTCAATGAGCAGCTTGCTAGGCTCCAGGTTGAGCAAATCGACTTCTATTTGCTGCACGCACTTAACAAAAAAAGCTGGAAGAAAGTCTATGGCCTTGACGTCCTCCCCTGGGCTGAAAAAGCCATCGCCGACGGACGCATCGCCCACATTGGCTTCTCATTCCACGATGAGTACCCCGTTTTCGAAGAAATTATTGACGCCTATCATAAATGGGATTTTTGCCAAATTCAGTACAACTTCATGGACATAGACGTCCAAGCTGGGCGGAAAGGCCTGAAGTATGCCGCTTCCAAGGGACTGGCGGTGGTGGTCATGGAGCCAATCCGCGGCGGGCGTTTGGTGAACCCCCCTGAACCTGTCCGGGAGGTTTGGGACGCCGCCCCTGTCCAGCGCACCCCAGCCGATTGGGCCTTGCAGTGGCTTTGGGATCAACCAGAGGTCTCGCTATTATTGAGCGGTATGAGTGAAATGCGCCATGTTGAAGAGAATGTGGCCAGCGCGGCCAATTCCGGTGTAGGCACAATGACGGCTGAAGAAAAGGACGTCATCCGGGAAGTGCGTAAACAATACCAAGCATTAGAAGCCATCCCTTGCACGCAATGCGAGTACTGCCTCCCCTGCCCCGAAGGCGTCAATATTCCCCGTGTTTTCGATATTTACAACGACTACATCATGTACGACAAACTAGGACATGCCCAATTTATCTACAATAACTTTGTGCCCGAAGAGCAACGGGCCAATCTCTGCGTAGCCTGTCGTGAATGTGAAGAAAAATGCCCCCAGAAAATTCTCATTAGCGAATGGATGCCGCGAGTGCATGAGGCTTTGGCGGGGGGGTAGTGGAGATTGGAAGTTGGGTATTGGGTATTGATGTGTGAAGGTCTCCAGACCTATTGATGTGTGAAGGTCTCCAGACTTATTGATGTGTGAAGGTCTCCTGACCGCACACCCTGTACGACCGTAGGTCTCCCCTAGTAAAAGTTTTAGAGGCATGAGTTGGGGGGAAACATAAAGTCCCCGGCACATTGTACTAAGTGCCGGGGACTTTATGTTCTACTTGGGGGTGAGGGCTACCTACTGTACTCAACCTTAATATTCCCAATCGCCTGGTTGATTTTCAAGGCAATTGCCTCATCGCCTTCGCTGTAATCGGGGGAGAAGTAGTACGCGCCTTGGTGAGAAAAGTCGCGGGGGAGATCCAAGACGGAGAGGGCTTTGCTGACCTCGACCCGAAGGGCCACACCCTGGGGGACGCTGATCCGGATTTGACCGATAGCCTGGTCAACCTGAGCGGAGTAGATTTTTCCATCGGGTAAACGCAGCCTTAGGCTGCCTATGCCCTGCTCAACGACGAGATTTTCGAGGCCCAGTTTTTCTAGGGTCAAGTCCATTTCTCCCGCGCCCATCTCGGCTCGTAACTCAAGAGGTACCTGTGTACTTAGATTCAAATCCCAGCGGCCTTGCGCGGGAGATAGCTGGGGTGTATGGCTTTTCAGTGTGTAGATGGCCACACCATCACTTTCGGAATATTGCTCATGGCCTGTTTCGGGGCCAATCTCCCCTTCCACCAGCCAGCCCGTTTGCGCGCTTTCTCCCAGGTGAAGTTTTCCGGCCCCTAAAGCGATGTGTAGCCTGGCCCGAGAGATGCCTTCTTCAAGGGTTTGTTGCGCGTCTATGGGAGAGCTTGCGGAGAATTCACCTGAGAAGCCTGTTAGCCAGATTCCGCCCAGCACCAAGAGGAGAACCAGACCCACCGGGAAAATCACCGTCCACCGGGGTTGATTCTTGAAGATCAGGTCCACGCCCACGGCGACAAGAATCAGGGGCCAGAGTTTCCACAAACTCCCCCAGCCATACCAGGTGACAAGATCAAAGTTTCTAAGCAGCAAGAACGTCCCGCCCGCTATCAAAAGGGATGGCCAAACAACCCCCTCCCGGCGCACCAGCCCGTCAATGCCTGCAAAGACGATCAGCAGCGGCCACAGGCTGACGATAACGTCCCAAAAATCGCCAGGAAGTACGCCTAGATTATTCAACAAAAAAGCTACACCAAGGGCTATGAGCAGCAAAGGGCCGAAAATACTGCGATGACGGTGATAATATTTTTTAGGTTGATTGTTTTCGTTCATGGGTTTCCTTATTCCTGTGATCGACGAACGAGGAGGACAATGCCGCCAATGATAAGCAGAACCGGCCAAAGCAGGTCAAAGTCTAGCCAGCGCAGCCAATGAAAGTTCAGGTTATCGACCAGCAAGATGCCACCCACAAGGAGCAGCGCAGAGCCGACGATTATGCCTGCCTGGGGATGGGGCTGCGAGACGGCTTGCTGCACATCTTCGCCCATGCCCCGCACTCGTTCTCCTATGTCGTGGCCTTGCGCACCGTATTCTTTCCCTTCTTCCGGGATGATGATCCATAAGAGAAGGTAGAGTAAAAAGCCAAAGTTGGCTCCAAATAATAAGACAATGAATAGAAAGCGGAAAATGACGGGGTCAATGCCCAAATAGTTGCCCAGGCCGCCACAAACGCCGCCTATCATGCGGTCTGTCCTGCTGCGATAAAGTCTAGTGTTTGTCATGTGTTCTCCGTGGTGAGGTGATGAGGTGATGAGTGATGCGTGACGAGTAACGGGTAAGGTTACGTATTACTCTTTACTCATTACGTTTTACTTCCTCCAGTTTCTAAGGATGAGATAGCCACCGATGATGATCAGCACTACCGGCCAGTAGCTGATCAGTTGCGTGCCCATGATGGTGAGTTGGGCCAAGCCCAAAAGGGTCAGCACCGCGCCGGGGATATAGGCCCAGCCGGTCTTGTACTCTTTGACTGGGAGAAACCCCCGCCAGCCCGAAGGTGATGCCCAGCCCGAGGAAGAAAATACTTTCTGTGGGGATAGCGACGTTCTCCAGGCCGCTGACCGCTCCCAGCGTGACCAGAGTCCCGCCGGGGATGATGGCCCACCAGAAGGAAGGTTGCCGGAAGTAGACCAGCCAGAAACCGGCCCCGATAAAGGCCAGAAAGAGCGAACCAAGCCAATCGCTCCCTGGAAAGGCAAACATGTCTCCCAGAACTGTGGCCGTGAGACCGAGGAGGGTCATGCCGGGGATGGCCGCCCACCAGTGGGCTTTGTCGGTAGCGTAGGTCCATAAAAAGGCTATTCCCGCCACACCCATAATGATGGCCCATAGGGAACTCCACGCGCTTCCGATGAGCGTGAACTCTTGAAGCAGAAACAATATGCCCATAACGATGAGTAATGAGCCTCATAAATATTGCGAACGAATTTTTTTCATGTTTTAGCTCCTTGGTAGTTGGTTGGTTTGACATTGTCACATTCGTGGGTAGTAGCCCAATCGTATTGGGCAATTAGCTTCTGGCTCATGGTTTGTTCGCCAACACGGTTGGCTCGCTACCCAAGAATATTGAAATATGACATTGTTAACGTAATCATCCTTCTTCACTGGCACGCATACATAGTATACGGAATCTGTTGGTGAAAGTTGTATAATATTTTCTCAAAACCGTGTCCCATAGCAATCTCTAGCTTTCAACTTCCAACATTGCTTCCGAGGTGCAACGCACTTCTAAAACCTTGAAGTGCAATGCACCTCTCCAACCTCCAATATCTAATGTCCAGTATCTAACCCCCAAATCCGCTTTGCTTCCTCGAGGACAGCTTCCCAACCGTCACTTTCTGGATGTGGTGCGGTTCCCAGCGGATCGGTGAACTCCCGGCCTGTCAACGCGGCGACGACTCCTCCGGTGCAGGCTTCCGCGGCCCGCAGGTCGTAGCCTCCCTCCAGGAAAAGGGCTATTCGTCCCCCGCAGTTGGTATCGGCCCAATCCGCCAGATGGGTGATTAAATCCGCATACCCTTGCGCCGAGAGCTGTAAATGGCCGAGTGGGTCGCGCCAGTGGGTATCGTACCCGTAACTGACGAGGATCATCTCCGGTTGGTAGCGGTCCAGGAGGGGGAGAATGGCATCCTCCATGATGGCCGCGAAGGCCTTATCCCCCGAGCGGGGTGGGAGAGGAAAATTGGCCGTTGTCATTTCCCCCGCGCCCGCGCCGGTCTCGTGCAAAGCGCCCGTGCCGGGGTAGTAGGGATATTGGTGGGTGGAGAGATAGAAAACATCGTCGCGCTTCCAGAAGATGTCCTGCGTGCCGTTGCCGTGGTGGAGGTCAAGGTCAACGATAGCCACTCGTTGGGCGGATTTGTGGCGGAGGAGGTAATCGGCGGCGAAGGCGATGTTGTTGAGGAGACAGAATCCCATCGCCCGTTGGGCCGTGGCGTGGTGGCCCGGGGGACGGGTGAGGGCCAATCCGCGGCGGAAGTCCCCATCCCAGACAGCCTCGGCGGTGGATGCCCCTCCTCCCGCCGCGTTGAGGGCTAGTTGCCAACTGTGGGGTGTGGTGTAGGTGTCAAGGTCCATGGGGGCCCCGTTTTGGGCGGCTTTCTCCAGGCGGGCCAGATACCCTGGTGCGTGGACGTGAGCCAGCTCGTCACCGGAAAGGGGAAGGGCGTCGAGGTGGTGAAATTCTTCCCATTGGCCGCTGGCCAGGAAGGCTTCCCGGATGGCTTCTACGCGCTGAGGTTGTTCGGGGTGGCCGGGTTGGCGGTGCGCCTGGTGGCCTTGGGGGTAAAAGAGGGCGAGGGTGTACATGGGTTACTCCGGACTGACATTGACTTGTCACTTATCACGCAATTATGTATTATACTTATAAATGTAGTATTTGAGCAATAGTTTTGGGTTAATGGGACAGGGCAAATGCATTTAGCCCCTGTTTACTCAGAGATATCGATGGTGTCCCTCGCGTAGCACGACCTCATGGTCAACTTTCCAGCCTGAAAGTATACCCACCTTAGGAGAAAAACTTTGAAGCAAAAAGAATATTCTTTACCTTATCCCCGCCGGCGCTTGATCCGGGCGGTTGTCAAAATTATGGGGCGCGTCATTTTGCGGATTTTTTTCCGCGTGCGGATCAACGGCAAGGAAAATTTTCCTGACAAGGGGCCGCTGATTGTCGTGGGAAATCATGTAGCCGTGATCGAGGCCGCCTTGATGGCTGTTTTTACGCCCTGGCAAGTGGAGTTGCTTGGGGCCGGGGATATGCCTCAGGAACCTTTCGTTGAAGCCGTTGAATGGCTCTATGATTATATTCCTATTGACCGAGGCAGCGTGGACCGCGCTGCGCTGCGGAAAGCCTTGGATATTTTAAAACAAGGGGGCATGCTGGGCCTCTTTCCTGAAGGGGGGCTATGGGAGCCGGGCGCTATGCGCGCTCAAACCGGGGTGGCTTGGTTGAGTTATCGGGGGAAGGCTCCGGTTTTGCCGATCGCCTACGTGGGGACGATGGGAGCCTTGAATACAGCCTTGAAGTTCAAGCGGCCCAGGCTGGCCATCAATGTCGGGGAAGTCATCCCCGCTGCCGAACTTCCGAAAAACCAGGGCCGTAAGCCTTATTTGCAGTCCTATGCCAACCGTGTCATGCAAGAGGTCAAAGATTTGCTGCCCCCTGATGATCCTTCTTTGCGGCCCAAGATCAGAGAGGAAGGTTTTGAGCTAGAGATCACAGTGAGAGATCAGGATGGTATTTCCCAACTCGTGCCGCCCGAATTAGCGATAAAACATCCCCAGGCATTGGCGAAATTTTTGCACCGCCCGACAATTCTTAAGATTTTCAGAGTCAATTTCAAGCTTCCCATTGACCCCGTCCAGAATCTCCACAAGGAGCCAAGCACTTCAGAAATTTCTCGATCCCTGGAATTAATATTGGAGGCCTTGGAAGGTGAGTATCCCTATTTATTAACCTATCGCTTTGGCCCCCAGCAAGCAGAGAAAATGCAGCACGGCCTGACAGAACTCCTTGCGCTGGCGCAATGGGCGGACGAGGCGGGTTTTGGTATTCGTGTTAAACCTGTTCGACGCTATACTTCCACGGAGACGGGGGAGGTGGTCGTTCAAGTAGAGCAGGGGACTTTTGAGGATTGGATGTAGGAGGGAGTGGTATGTGGCAAGTAGGCAAGCGGTAAACAGGGTACGTAGGAGTATACAAGGATAAACAGGGTATGCAGGGGTATACAGGGTAAACAGGGTATGCAGGGGTATACAGGGTAAACAAGAGGTGAACGAGCGGGCGGAGGTCGGTGGTGCCAGGTGCAACGCACTCAAAAAACGAGTGCATCGCACCATGGAGGGGAGTCGGCTTCACCGCAGGTGCGCCAGAGGCGAGCCGACTTTTCATGGCAGCCCGCAATTTATTCGCGGGCAAATTATTCACGAGCAAAGGAGAGTAGAACAATGAATCACAAAGAAGGTTTTTTCACTGGTGTACGCGAGAAGGAAATTTATTATCAGGCCTGGCTCCCTGAAGGGGAGGTCAAGGCGGTTTTGCTGATTGTGCATGGCATGGCCGAACACAGCGGCCGGTACGGCAATGTGGTGGATCACTTTGTCCCCCAGGGGTATGCCGTCTATGGCCTGGATCACGTGGGGCACGGTAAATCGGAGGGGACGCGGGTCTATGTGGATGGCTTCGAAGATTTCACAGATACCCTTAAGATGTATTATGACATGATTCGCGAATGGCAGCCAGAGAAACCGATTTTCCTGGTGGGGCACAGTATGGGGAGTTTGATCAGCTCGACGTATTTGCTTGATCACCAAGACGACCTCGCCGGCGCCATTTTATCCGGCGTTTTGGTAAAAGTCCCGGAAGATATTTCACCGGTGGTGGTTTTCATGGGTAACGTGCTTTCTTCTCTGGCTCCCAAGATGGGATTGATGAAATTAGACGCTACAGCCGTCAGCCAAGACCCGGCGGTTGTGGATGCTTATGTCAATGACCCCTTGGTGTATACAGGCAAGTACACAACTCGCTTGGGCGCGGAACTGATCAAGGCCATGGAGCGCGTTTCGGCTCACATGAGCGCCATCCGTATTCCCTTGTTGCTCCTGCAAGGGGGGGCTGACAAACTCGTTGATCCTTCCGGGGCGAAAATGCTGTATGCTAAGGCCGGCTCAGAAGACAAAACCCTCAAAATCTATGAGGGTTTCTATCACGAGGTGTATAATGAGCCGGGCCGCGACCAGGTTTTGGAGGATATGGAGGCGTGGTTGGAGTAACTCCGTTCCACCCTCTGACTCGATCAGTCTTCCCGATCCCGGCTCCGTTCCTCGCTGAACCCATCCGGGTAGCGCTGGCGCAATTTCTCGACGTTGTCGGTCCCGATATCTCCTAAATCTAACCCGCAGGCGGAAGCCGCTTCCGCCACGTACCACATGACATCGCCCAACTCCTCGCCCAGCTTGTCGACGTCCAGGGGATGGCCGTGGGCCGTCATCTTCTTGACCTTGTTGGCAAACTCTCCGGCCTCCCCCGCCAGGCCAAGGGCGGAGACGATCAGGCGGTGTTCTCCGTCTCCCCCTGCTCCGGAGGTACGTTCAGCGTATTTTTGATAGTCGTTGAGGGTTAAGGGGTTAGTCATAGGTTTGTAGGTACTCCTTGTAACTTGAAGATGTGGCGGCGTCTCCTGACCCGCCACTGGCCCGCGACCGTCGGTCTCCAAATGTGTTGAGAAGGGGAGACCTTCGGTCGGTGGACGGTCTCCGGTCGGGAGACCTGGAGACATCGGTTTAACTTGAAGATGTGGCGGCGTCTCCTGACCCGCCACCGGCCCGCGACCGCAGGTCTCCAGCACCTTTGGTCTAGGTCTTCTTAAAAGCGACGATTTTCTCCACCAACGCACTGAATTCTTCCGTCATGGGGTCCTCACCGGTAGCCTCGAAGATCTCTCGCAGGCTTTGATAATACCACAAGGTACCCTCTTTCCCACCGTTAAATTTTTCCCAAACCCCATCTCCATTCCCCTTCAGGTCGCGGTAGATGCTGCGTGCGTTATGGACCTTATCAGCCAGGGAGACCAGGCGGGCGCTGGGTGAAGCTTCTCGCAGATGTTCGAGGTAAGATCGCTTGCGCTTCCGCCAAGGCGGTTTGGGCTGGATGTAGGCATCTGTTAAGGCGTCTACGATCTCGGCCACCCGCTCCCCAAAGCGGCGGCGGATCCCTTCCAGCGTTTGGCGGCCACCCTGATCTTCCACGGCGTCATGCAGGAGAGCGGCGATGGCTTCCTCTTCGTTCCCACCCGCTTCTAAAACCAGGGCGGTGACGCTCAGCAGGTGGGCAATATAAGGAACGCCATTCCCTTTGCGGGCTTGATTGGCGTGGAGTTGAAAGGCGTAGATAAGTGCTTCTTCAAAATGTGGTGTGAGCGTAATAGTTCCTTTCTCTTCCCTCATCTTAACCTCTCTTCCCTCATCTTAACCTCTCTTCCCTCATCCTAACCTCTCTTCCCTCATCTTAACCTCTCTTCCCTCATCCTAACCTCTCTTCCCTCATCTTAACCTCTCTTCCCTCATC
>JAANWX010000074.1 GCA_018263575.1 Chloroflexota bacterium
TAGAGCACACTTTTAGACAGAAATATGCTCTTGGTTGCACCGAATCGAGTTAAAAATGTCGCGTCGGGAAACCTGTCAGGTCTACAACCGAGCTAAACTTAATGACATTGACTGGGGACTTCCGGGCTTGCGCCCATCGCTAGAGACTCTTTAATTGCTGGGCGTCCAATACTTCGTAAAGGATTTGTACTAACTTCGAAGGTGTGGTGGGCTTGGTAAGATATTTTGAAACCCCCAATTCGCTGGCCTCCACCTGTTTGCGGATGTCAGTTACCGCGCTCAAGACGACGATAGGAGGCAAAGGCACCAACATAGCCTGCAAAGAAACGAGAACATCAAACCCCGACCGGTCTGGCATCATCAAATCCAAAACAATAGCGTCAAAAGAATTCTTATCCTCAAAACTTTGTTTTACAGCATTGATAACTTCAACCCACGTTGAAGCCGTTGTAACTTGGAATTTCTTGCGCCCCAAAGCCATGTTCAACAATTTTAAGGTTTCTTTATCATCGTCAATGACTAGGATATGATATTTTCTTAATCTGGACACAGATATTCTCCTTTGTAGGGAGACTGTCTCCCCTTTACGTTTGGGTTCTGTGCGCACCTTAGCAAGGGACTGGGGATGAAGGATCAAAGTATAACTACCCATATAGTGTACCATAGGAATCAGGGAGTGGGAAATCACCATCCCCATTTTCCAATTCATCATTCCCAGGTAAAATACACCCCATGAAATACACAACTCACATTGCCACCACACTCCGCATTAAAAGCCAGCAAGTCGCCGCGAGCATTGAACTGTTGGACGATGGGAACACTGTCCCCTTTATAGCCCGCTACCGCAAGGAGGCCACCGGGGGCTTAGACGAGGAACAAATCCGCCGCATCAAGGAAGAACTGACTCACCTCCGCGCCCTCAGCGACCGGCGGGAGACCATTCTAAACACCATCAAGGAACAAGACAAGCTCACCCCGCAACTAGAGGGACGCATCCGCGCCGCCCAATCTCGCACCGAACTGGAAGACCTCTACCAGCCCTACAAGCCCAAGCGCCGCACACGGGCCAGCATGGCCCGTGAAAAGGGACTGGAAGACCTGGCCAAAATTCTCCTGGAACAACAATCCAACGGGCAATCCTTGGACAAAGCCGCCGCCCCTTTCCTGAGCGAAGAAGTTCCCTCCGCAGAAGAAGCCTGGCAAGGCGCCAGGGATATTGTTGCCGAAACCATCAGCGACCACACCCAAGTGCGGCAAACGACACGCAAAAAAGCCCTCGAATACAGCGTCCAAGAGACAGTTAAGAAAAAGAAGGGGGAAGATTCCAAGCAAGTCTATAAAAATTATTACCATCTCAAATTGCGAGTGGACCGCCTGCGCCCACACCAGATTCTGGCCATCAACCGCGCCGAGGAAGAGGGGGTGCTCAAGGTCAATCTGGACATACCGGAACGCGATTGGCGGAAAGCGGTCGCGGCCCACTTCCAAGCCAATCCCGCTTCGCCTTACGCACGCCAACTACAAGAAAGCATTGATGACGCCGCTGGCCGGCTCTTGCTCCCCTCTATAGTGCGCGACGTGCGCCGGGCGCTGACGGAAAAGGCCGAAGACCATGCTATTCAAGTTTTTGCTAAAAACTTACGCGCCCTCCTCTTGGGTCCACCCCTCGCCAATCACACCATCATGGGCTTAGACCCCGGCTACCGCACCGGCTGTAAAGTGGCTGTCGTTGACCCCACCGGCAAATGCCAGGGGACAGCCACCATCTACCCGGTTCCGCCTCGCTCCCAGGTAGAAGCGGCCCAAAAAACGCTTACTAAACTAATCAAAACCTTTGGTGTAACCCTGATAGCCATCGGTAACGGAACCGCTTCCCGCGAGACGGAACAATTTGTGGCCGAACTCATCGCCGACTTGGACGACCTCCATTACCTGATGGTCAACGAGGCCGGGGCCAGCGTGTACAGCGCCAGCAAACTCGCCCGCCAGGAACTTCCTGACATGGACGTCAGCCTGCGGGGAGCGGTCTCCATCGCCCGCCGCGTCCAGGATCCGCTGGCCGAATTGGTCAAAATAGATCCTCAGTCCATAGGGGTGGGCATGTACCAGCACGATGTCAATCAGGGCAAATTGGCGCAAAAGCTGGATGATGTGGTGGAGAGCGTGGTCAACAGCGTGGGGGTAGATACCAACACCGCCTCGGCCGCCCTCCTCTCCCGCGTGGCGGGGATTGGACCCACCCTGGCCAGCCGGATTGTGGCCCACCGTGACGAACATGGCCCATTTTCCAACCGAGATGAACTTCTGGATGTCCCCGGCCTAGGGCCAAAAACCTTCCAACAGGCGGCCGGGTTCTTGCGCATTCGCGGGGGAGATAACCCCCTGGATACCTCCGCCATTCACCCCGAAAGTTATCCCGTGGCGCAGGCCATAATGGCCAAGGCCAACATTCAGGCCGATGACGCCCCAAAAGCCAAGGAACAAGCCCTGCTAGGTTTGAGCCGCAAGCAGAGCGCGGAAGAATTGGCACAAGAGCTTAATACCGGCGCTCCCACACTGGTGGATATTTTCAAGCAGTTGGCCCGCCCAGGCCGTGACCCGCGCGAAAACTTGCCTAAGCCCATTTTGCGCAGCGATGTACTAAGCATGAGTGACCTTGTCAAAGGGATGGAGCTTAAGGGGACTGTGCGCAATGTGGTCGACTTTGGAGCCTTCATTGACGTGGGTGTCAAACATGATGGCTTGCTGCATCGCAGCCAGATTCCCGGCGGCGCGGACTTGAAAGTGGGCGATGTGCTCTCGGTTAGGATTTTGAGCGTTGAGAAGGAGCGCGGGCGGATTGGTTTAGGGTGGTCAGAATGAGCAAGGGAGTGAGGGTGTATGGGTGCGGGGGGGCGGGGGAGCGGGGGAGATGGGGGGCTGGGGTGCGGGGGAGCGGGGGGGCTGGGGTGCAGGGGAGATGGGGGATGGGTGCAGTAGCTATGCTTGTTTTGGTGATTGGATGGGGGATGGTGACGGGCTGCACCACGTCCCCGCCCACGTTCGTACCGCCCTCTCCGGGTTCGCCAACTCGCCGCAGCGAGAGAACGCCCACGCCCCACGGGGAATCCCCCGCGCCAGAGTCCACCTCCCCCCCTTCCCCCACCACAAAAGCCACGGTCACCGCTACGCCGGAAGCTGCCGTGCTGTCCCCTTCACCAACATCTACTTCCCCGGAAAATATCGAAGCCATTCTCCCGGTAGTGTCCGCCAAATATATTGCGCCCGTAGAAAATGAGGCCAGAGATGTGGCGCAGGGGTTGGGTTTTGTGGGGCAAAACTTCGAAGACCCTTCCAATATGTGCGGGCCGCTAGCCATTGCCATTTTGCAAGATGCAGGGGTGATTGACAACTATGTTGATTTAAGCGATGTGTGGCTTTTGGACCCCTCAACCAATCCGCAAATGTTCGAAGTTCTTTTTCCACGGGATAAATTTGAGTGGTTCAGTTTTCGTGAACCAACTCATGAGTTCGATTTTAAGGCTTTCCCGCTCCAGGCGGGGGACTTTTTATACCTTTACGCGGGCCACAGCGGGTCGTTTCAGCATATGTTGACGGTGACGCGCGTGGACGAGCAAGGGCGGGCTTATACGGTGACAAATATAAACACGGAAGAGGGTTATGTGGTCGAGGAGCGAATGCTTTACGACCCCTCAGACCCAGAGGCGGGGATCTTCGACAGGTGGGCCGACCGGGCATATTTGATGCTAGGCCGGACGGGGTTTGGGGGATTTGACCTGTGGCGACCTAAGAGCAAATATCCCTACTACCCCGGCAATGCCGCTTTGGCCGCTGAAATTGATAAGGTCATCAATTTTGCTGGTGGGAAGTGGCACGCTTTGGTAAAATCGATTCCAGCCAGTGAAGGAGAAACGCTCTCAGGCGGTGAGGTGTTGTACACGCGCATGGCGGATGAGAAAATTCACGTTACCTCAGTTATCAAAGTTCCTATAGCTATGATGCTTTTTTCATCCTTGGAAGACCAGGGCCTCGAAGAAGGAGAGATGGCAAGTTATATCCAATCGAATGGGCCAAATGGAAGAACATACGCCCAATTAGTAGAGGCGATGCTGGTGAAGTCAGAGGAAAACGCCACCAATACGTTGTACCATTACTTGAATCAAGAAATTGACATTGATGCTAAATTGAAATCATGGGGCGTGGAAGGAAATGTCTATCATAGAAAATTCACTATCAACGACTTAGCCCATCTCTTTGAGATGCTTTACCTGGGCGAAGCCGTTTCCGAAACTTCACGAGCGATCATTTTGGAGTACATGGCGGAATACACGCCCAACGACGACTTGAGAATCGGTGTCCTTAATAATCGCCTGCCCAATAACTTTCGCATTTATAATAAACGTGGTTCCTTGACCGATCCATTGGTGATTGCTGATATGGCCATTATAGAAAATCCTGATGGCCAAGATTATTTAATTGCTTTATTCGCTTCAGGGGATTCCCAAACTACCTATGAAGAATTAGAAAGCACGCTAGGAGAAGTTGTGGAGGTTATTTGGGAGCATATTGAGGGTATAATGAGTGTGATGAGTGACGAGGAAAACTTGTTAAGAACTTTTGGCAATTAGAACTAGGAGGATATGCTTATGGCTTCCCCTAACATTGAAAATTATCGTTTTGGTCGAATCGTGATCTCTGGTAATGCTTATACGAAGGATGTGATCATTTTTTCGGACCGCGTGATGGCCAACTGGTGGCGCGAGCAGGGACACAGGCTCTCCATACCCGACCTGAAAGAAGTGGTGGACGCAGAACCAGAGGTGCTGGTCATTGGGCGGGGATCGGTGAAGAGAATGAAAGTCCCCCCTCAAGTCCAGGAGCAGCTAGAGAAAAAAGGTATTCGTGTCATCGCCCAAAGCACGGATGAGGCGGTCCAAACCTATAATCGCCTTCGAGAGAAGAAAGATGTGGTCGCGGCTCTGCATTTGACGTGTTAGGGGGTGGCGGTGGGATTCTTCGAGGAGCAGAAAAATGCAAATCCGCAAAATTGATACCAGGCACAAAAAAGATGTCCGCAAATTCATCCAACTCCCCTTTGACCTTTATGAAGACAACGAGTATTGGGTTCCTCCCCTGCGCTCTGATATGAAGGCGGTTCTTGATAAAGAAAAACATCCTTTTTACCAGCACTCGGAAGCAGATTTCTTTCTCGCTGAGGAGAATGGTAAGGTAATAGGCCGTATTGCCGCTGTCAACAATCGCCGTTATAACGAGGTCAGCAACACTGAGAGGGTTTTCTTTTATTTCTTCGAAGCCGTTAATGACCCAGATATCTCTAAGGCGCTTTTCGAAGCCGTCTTTGCCTGGGGGCGAGAACGTGGTCTGAAGGAAGCCTATGGCCCACGGGGGCTTCTCCAGGGAGATGGGGCGGGGTTGTTGGTCAGAGGTTTCGAGCATCCACCGGCCATGGGTATTGCTTATAACCTCCCCTATTATCAAGACCTTGTCACCCAAGCGGGCTTCGAAAAACTTGTTGATTATTATTCCGGATATCTTAAAGCGGAGGAGGCCGAAATTCCGGAAAAAGTTTTACGCGTGGCCAACAAAGTCAAAGAGCGGCGGGGATTTTGGGTCAAGAAATTCGAGACCAAAGAAGAAATTCTCGAAGTAGCACCCCAAGTTAAGGATGTCTATAACGCGGCATTTGACGATGGGGAAGGGTTCACCCCCATCACCGAAGATGAGATGGTCGTGATTGCCAAGAAAATTCTCTCAACGGCTGATCCTCGGATGATAAAACTAGTCTACAAAAATGAGGAAATGGTTGGTTTCCTATTTGCGTACCACAACATTGGGGCTGGTTTGCGGAAAGCCAAGGGACGGCTTTGGCCGTTCGGTTGGTTCCACATTATGCGAGCCTTCAAGACGACCAAACACGCTGACGCCAACGGGATCGGGATCCTCCCCGAACATCAGGGGCTGGGAGCCACAGCCGTTCTCTACATTGAGATGGAAAAAATTATGCGCCAATTCGACTTCGAACTCGTAGACATCGTTCAAGTTCGCGAGGATAACACCGCCAGTCTAGGGGAATCGAATTTGCTCAATGTCAACTGGCACAAGACACATCGTGTGTATAGGAAGTTTTTGTAAGGGGAACGAAGGGGCAAGGGGCAAGGGGCAAGTGGCAAGTGGCAAGGGGCAAGTGCTACGCGAAGGACACCATCACTCTATCTCTTTCCTGTACCCCGCTCTTATTCTGCGCGTGATCTCCCCCACTTCCCCATCCCCAATTTCCCGTCCATTCACCTTGAGCAAAGGGCGAACCTCAATCAAGCTATTCGTCAAAAAAGCCTCATCGGCCTCGAAAAGTCGCTCCGGGGAGAGGGAGGCTTCCACGAGAGGGATGTCCAACTCCTGGGCCAATTCCATGACCACGCCTCGGGTGATTCCCGGCAAAGCGCCATCGCTAAGAGGCGGTGACCGCAGGACGCCCTCGAAGACCACGAAAAGGTTGGCCGCGCTGGCTTCGGCCAGATTCCCAGCCGTGTTGCGCAGCAAGGCCTCATCGGCGCCGCGCTGGACAGCTTCCTGTCGGGCGAGGATGTTATCCAGATAATTGAGCGTTTTCAGATTGGCGAGGGGAGAGTGTTCATTGCGGCAAACGCTGGCTAGGATGGCCGTTGCGGGAGGGAATTCGGTTCGCTCCAGCGGGGCGGCGGTGATGAGCAATGTCGGTTGAGTGTTTCGGGGGGGGACCAGGCCACGAGGGCCGACCCCGCGCGTCAGGGTCAGGCGCAGGGAGGCGTCACTGTGGGATAAATCATTGGCCTCCAAGGTGCGTGCCAGGGCTTGGGATAATTCTTCCCCCACGTCCGGGATTGGTATCCCCAAAAAATCCGCACTGGTCAAGAGACGATGCAAATGAGCCCTCAATCGGAAAATCTCCCCCTGATATGCACGCATGGTCTCGAAAAGGCCATCGCCCAAGAGCAAGCCCCGGTCGGCGGGGGAAATGCGGGTTTCTTCGTCGGGGAGTAGTCGCCCGTTCAGGTAGATCATGCAAAAGAACCTTCGCGAACTTTTACCTCTTTGTTAATACGCTTGCTCAACTTATCCTCTGCAACTTCAAGATCATATCTTACTTGCAACCGCAGCCATACCTCTGCACTTGTTCCAAAATAGCGCGCCAGTCTCATCGCCGTGTCTACTGTTACTGAACGTTTTGCATTTACTATTTGGCTAATGCGTATCGGCGTCACACCAATGTCTTTTGCCAAACGGTATTGACTAAGACCTAATGGCTTCATAAAATCTTCCATCAATACTTCACCGGGATGAATTGGGGGGAGTCTCTCTTCCATAGTTTTTCTCTCAAGAATGATAATCAACAATTTCTACATACTGAGCAGAGTTCTCTATCCACTCAAAACATATTCGCCACTGCCTGTTAATCCGGATACTATATTGTCCTGCCCGATCTCCTGATAGCTTTTCAAGACGATTTCCTGGCGGAGATCACGGTGATCCGCATTCTTTTCGCATTCTATTCTACTCCAAAAAGCTCCTTAATAGTTGGTGGCCACGCTCGGTGAGGACGGCTTCGGGGTGGAATTGCACGCCGACCACGGGATGCTCTCGGTGGCGGAGGGCCATGATCTCTCCATCGGGGCTTGTGGCGGTGACGGCCAACACGGCGGGGAGGGTCTCGTGCTCAACGACCAGGGAGTGGTAGCGGGTGACGCGCAGTGGGTTGGGCAAATCCCGGAAAACGCCCCGCCCATCGTGCTCGGCCAGGGACGTTTTCCCGTGCATGGGACGTCCGGCCCGGACAACGTTTCCCCCATAGACTTGGCCAATGCACTGGTGACCGAGACAAACGCCCAAAATGGGAATAGTAGCTCCAAAGCGGCGGATGACGGCGTTAGAAATCCCGGCCTCATCGGGCGTGCAAGGGCCGGGGGAGATGATGATGTGCGTGGGGGCGAGGGATTCAATTTCCTCCAGCGTTATGGCGTCGTTGCGGACGACCTCCCGCTCCCAGCCCAATTCACTGACGTAACGGGCCAGGTTGTAGACGAAGGAGTCGTAGTTGTCGATGAGAAGGATCATGGGAGTTAGGGATCAGGGGATCAGGGGATCAGGGGATCAGGAATCAGGGGATCAGGGGATCAGGAATCAGGGGATCAGGGGATCAGGAAACAGGGAATCAGGAATCAGGGAATCAGGAATCAGTGACTAGGACGGGACACGGGACACGGAACTCCAACATCCAACATCCACTATCCAACATCCAATATCTAATATCCAATATCTAATATCTAACATCCAACATCCAACATCCAACATCCAACACCCAATCACCCGTCTCCTAACGCATCCATCAGAGCTTGGGCTTTGTCAATGGTTTCATCATATTCAGCGGCGGGGTCAGAATCGGCTACGATTCCGCCCCCAGCCTGGAAGGTGACGGTGTTGCCTTGGATTGCGTAGGTACGGATGACGATGTTGGTATCCATGTCGCCCGTGAAGCTGATGTAGCCAACGTTCCCGCAGTAGGGGCCGCGCCAGGTGGGTTCCAACTCGGCGATG